>NZ_JBYUWC010000008.1:140386-248828 GCF_058137865.1 Erwinia sp. 009765445 | reverse complement strand
CACAGATTGTCTGATAAATTGTTAAAGAGCGGTGCGACGCAGCGTGGCTGCCTGTCGCGAGGTGGCGTATATTACGCTTTCCTCTTTCAGAGTCAACCTCTTTTTCAGAAGTTTTTCTCCGGAGTTTCAGCTTCCTGAACCTCTCAACCCGGTGGCCTGTAAGCCGTTGTTCCGTGTCGATGGAGGCGCATTATAGGGATCCGGTTTGAGAGCACAAGCCATTTTTTCGATCTTTCCATTCGGTTGCTGGATTTTCACTCTTTACGTTGAGATCTCAGACGATCCGCACAAAATTACCGCATCTTTCATCGCAGATATTGATCGCTACTCCCCTCCAGCACTACGCTTCAGGGATCATGTCTCATAAAGAGGTAGTTATGTCCGTGAATTTACGTCCTTATAAAAATACATATCCGCAGCAAGGTCTGCGGGTGATGGTTGATAGTTCCAGCGTGGTGGTAGGCGATGTCCGGTTAGATGATGACGTCAGCATCTGGCCCCTGGTCGCCATTCGCGGTGATGTGAACCAGGTAATCATTGGCAAGCGCAGCAATATCCAGGATGGAAGCGTTCTTCACGTGACCCACAAATCGGCGGCTAACCCCGAAGGAAATCCGCTAATTGTGGGAGAGGACGTGACAGTAGGACATAAAGCCATGCTCCACGGTTGCAGGATCGGCAATCGCGTGCTGGTCGGTATGGGATCAATTCTGCTGGATGGCGTAATCGTAGAAGATGATGTGATGATTGGTGCCGGTAGCCTGGTTCCACCGGGCAAACGCCTGGCAAGCGGCTACCTCTATTTAGGCAGCCCGGTTAAACAGGTACGCCCGCTGACAGAAGAAGAAATAAGCGGTCTGCTCTACTCGTCCAACAACTATGTCGGCTGGAAGAACGACTATCTGGCTCAGGAAAGCCAGAACCGCCCCTGATCGTCTTCCTGACCTGCTTTAATCACTGCTTCAGCTTCCTCTTCCAGATCCCAGCGATGCTGGCGGAAAAGATCCAGCATTGTTCCTTCTCCCCCAAAACGGCGAATCAATGATTCGCCGCTGACAGCACAGGTAACCTGAAAACCGTTTACCAGCGCAGGGAAACAGACCGCCCCGACCACCTCTCCCCACTCTTCCCGATCGGGGAACTGAATCGCCTGGTTCACGCGCTGAGTTCCGCCTTCAGGATCGCTATCACCGGGGTGATATCAGGAAGTTGACCATGCCATAAAGAGAAAGAGTGGGCGGCCTGCCCCACCAGCATCCCCAGACCATCAGCAAACTGGGTTGCGCCTTGCTGCCTGCACCAACTGAGGAACGGTGTTGGACCGGCCTGATAAAACATATCGTAGCAACGGGAATGCTGGCCGATAAGTGTTGCAGGCAACGCAGGTATATCCCCGCCCACACCGCTGGATGTCGCATTGATGATCAAATCAAAGTGCTCTCCCTCCAACTGATCCATAGCGCAGGCATGGATCCCTCCGGCATGCTGAAAAACATCCGCCAGTAGCTGGGCCTTATGGAGGGTTCGGTTGGTGATCGTCAGGGAACAGCCGAAAGAAAGTAATGGCAGGATCACACCGCGCGCGGCGCCACCAGCTCCTACAAGCAGGATCCGATCGCTTGGTTTGATCAACTTCAGTCTCTCAAGATCCGTCAGCAAGCCAATTCCATCGGTGTTATCCCCCAGCAGGCGGCCATCTTCCAGCTTCTTCAGTGTATTTACTGCGCCAGCCATTGATGCCCGTTGGGTCAGTTCGTCGACCAGCTCCCAGGCTTGTTCTTTAAAAGGCAGAGTTACATTGGCACCGCCACCGCCCTGAGCGAAAAAACCGGCAACTGACCGGGCAAAAGCGTCGACCGGTGCACAGATTCGGTCATAAGGATGAGCGATCCCCATCTGCTCAGCAAACAACTGATGGATGCGTGGCGATTTACTGTGGCCGATCGGATTACCGAACACCGCAAATTGTTGAGTCATTATGGTTATCCCTGACGGATGAGTTCGCCGGTTAAAGCATCGCGAATTTCAGACGGATTGGTCCGCCCTCCTGTTTCTGCCAGCAAAACAGGGAAAGCTTCCCCAAACTGCTGGTGAACTTCTGCCGCGGTCCGGCAGGGGGGTAAAGTAGTCAGATTAGCACTGGTTGAAACCAGCGGCTTATTGACGGCCTGACAGAGTTGCCGGACATCAGAATGATCGCTGACCCGGACCGCCAGAGAATTAAACTGCCCGGTCAACCAGCGGGGAGTGGTTGCACGAGCGGGCACTACCCAGGTCACCGGCCCCGGCCAGCAGCCAAACATGCGCTCTTTTTGCTGCTCAGAAAGCTGAGCATCGTCGAGATAGGGCTGCAGCTGCTGATAATCGGCGGCAATCAGGATCAACCCTTTCTCCACCGGGCGCTGCTTTAATGCCAGCAGTGCCATCACGGCTGATTCATTATCAGGATCGCATCCCAGACCAAAAACAGCCTCAGTAGGATAGGCGATAACCCCCCCCTGCCTGACTTGCTCGACACAAAAATCCAGAGAACCTGGTAAACACTCATTCTTCACTGCTGTTTCCTGCTGTTACTGGCTTACCGCAGGCCTTGCTGGCGCAAAAACGCCTGGCTCCGCGCGCCGTTTTTTTCTCAATCAATAGGGGGAAATGGCAAAACTCACACTCACCCTCGATCGGCGTAAAATTGACAGCAAACTGGCAGTCTGGATAGCGATCGCAGGCGTGAAAATTTTTGCCATAACGTGAACGACGCTGCACGAGTTTGCCCTGCTGACACTGCGGGCAGGCAAGCGTGGTTTCATCCGGCTTGTCGATCAGCTCCGTATGTTCACAACCGGGGTAATTACTGCAGGCGATAAACATCCCATATCGCCCCTGGCGCAGAACCAACTCAGCCTGGCATTCAGGACAGTGCTGGCCTTCCAGGATCTTAACGATATGTCCATCGGACTGATTTTTAAGCGGCCGAATGTAGTCACACTCGGGATAATTTGAGCATCCAAGAAAAGCGCCGTGTTTCCCGGAGCGAATAACCAATTCTGCCCCACATTGGGGGCAGGGTTCATTTTTTCGCACAGCGAAAAGCGCTGTTTTATTCATATGCTTTCATTACACGAAGGGATTCTTCAGTGCACTATTCCTTCATTGACGTCGAAAAGAAGCTCTTCCATTTGCTGGTAGGCGTTTTCACATCCGGGGATGTTGAACAGCACCATCAGCACGACCCATTTGAGATCTTCCAGATCAAACTCGAGGGTATCCAGAGCCATAATACGTTCGATGACCATTTCACGGGTTTCCAGATTCAGCACCTGAATTTGCTCCAGGAACAGAATAAAGCCCCGACAGTTAGCATCTAAACGCTGACTCTCTTCCTCGGTGTAGATACGCATAGACAGCGGATCGGTAGCCAGCAAGATCGGAGCGACGAGGCCGTCCTGATAATCTGCCAGTTTTTCCAACCAGTTCAACGCATTATAGATATCTTCACGATGAAAACCGGCATCGGTTAAGTCATCAGTCAATTTATCCTGATCAACCCGCATTTCTGCTTCGTTGTGGATATACGTTTCAAATAAGTACATTAGTACGTCGAACATGGCTTGCCCTCCTCAATCGGACATAGCCGCCGGGTACAGCTGCGATCCATCCTGCTAACTCCAACTCAAGCAGCTTAGCTACGATGGCTGGCACAGGTTGGCCGGCACGTTCAGCGACGACGTCAACAGGTGTAACCTCATCTCCTACGTTAGCCAACACCTCGGCAAATGGCAATGGAGTATTGCCCTGCGAGGCAGAATATATTGTTGATTTTTGCGAGGCGGGAAGCCATTTGAGGTCACTTTGCAACTGTTCAAGGATAGAATTGGGGTGTGCAGTTAATAAAGCCCCCTGCTGAATCAACCAGTGGGTTCCTTCACTGCCCGGGTTACCTATTGCGCCAGGCAAGGCATAGACATCGCGATTCTGCTCCAGTGCCAGTTTGGCTGTCACCAGCGAACCGCTCTTCAAGGCCGCTTCCACCACCAATACGCCCATACTCAGGCCACTAATGATCCGGTTGCGATGTGGGAAATTCCCTGCCAGCGGCCGGGCCTGTAGGGCAAATTCAGAAATCACCGCGCCACCACTGGCAACGATCTCCTCTGCTAATGAACAGTGCCGCCGTGGATAGATATGGTCCAGTCCACTGCCTAAAACTGCCAGCGTTTTCCCCCCAACCTCCAGCGCAGCCCGATGTGCAATACCGTCGATGCCGGTCGCCAGGCCGCTGGTGATGGTTATTCCATTCAGGGCCAACGCTTGTGCGAAGAAGGTTCCCCAATTCCGACCATAGTGAGAACAATCCCTGCTGCCCACGATGGCAATTTGCGGCGTGAGCAGCTGGTCGGGGTCGCCATCAACAAAAAGGAGAATGGGAAATTGGGAGATGCTTCTCAGCCGCTCCGGGTAAGACGGGCTGGCAAAAGTCAACAGATGATGTTGAGGGTGTTCAAGCCAAAGTAACGTCCGGGCAATAACTTCGCTATCACTCTGCAGGAAGGCTGTCGCCTGTTCCGGATTCAGCCCGACATATTTCAGCTCTTTCGCCCCCACGCGGTCCAATTGCTCCAGCGAGCTGACGATCTGCAAATAGTGCTGACTTTGTAATTTTTTTACCCCTGACAGGCGTAACCAAATCTCCGCTGGCGTCATCATACAATCCTTGTGGTGGCCCATGGCTAACGTAGCGGGAATGCTGTCAATCGCGGCCCGAAATGTCTACAATAAGAGAAATAAATATCTCATCCCTTGAACACAGATCTGGAAAGTTATGTCAGTTTTGCAGGTATTACATTTTCCTGACGATCGCTTGCGCATCGTCGCGAAACCCGTAAAAGAAGTGAATGCCGGAATTCAGCGTATCGTCGATGATATGTTCGAAACCATGTACGCCGAAGAGGGTATCGGGCTGGCGGCAACGCAGGTCGATATTCATCAGCGCATTATCGTGATTGACGTTTCTGAAAATCGCGACGAACGCCTGGTTCTTATCAATCCGGAAATGCTCGAAAAAAGCGGTGAAACCGGTATTGAAGAAGGTTGTCTGTCTATTCCTGAGCAACGTGCGCTGGTTCCTCGCGCAGAGAAAGTTAAAATCCGCGCTTTGGATCGCGAAGGCAACACTTACGAGCTGGAAGCCGATGGCCTGCTGGCTATTTGTATTCAGCACGAGATGGATCACCTGGTTGGTAAACTCTTTATCGATTACCTGTCGCCTATGAAACGTCAGCGCATTCGTCAGAAGCTGGAAAAACTCTATCGCCAGAATGCTCGGGACTGATGAGCCTCTAAATAAGGGAACAGCGTGTCCGACTTAAATATTATCTTTGCCGGCACTCCTGACTTTGCAGCGCGTCATCTGGACGCGCTGTTGTCATCCAGCCACAATGTGGTAGGGGTATTTACCCAGCCAGACCGGCCCGCCGGTCGCGGGAATAAGCTGACGGCAAGCCCGGTCAAGCAGTTGGCAGAACAGCACAACATCCCCGTTTTCCAGCCTAAATCTTTGCGTCCGGAAGAAAACCAGCAGCTGATTGCCAGTCTGAATGCCGATGTAATGGTGGTTGTCGCCTACGGGTTAATCCTCCCTGCTCCGGTGCTGGCTATGCCGCGCCTGGGCTGCATCAATGTGCATGGGTCCCTGCTGCCGAAATGGCGGGGTGCTGCACCTATCCAGCGTTCGCTCTGGGCGGGGGACAGCGAAACCGGCGTTACTATCATGCAGATGGATGTCGGTCTGGATACCGGCGACATGCTGCACAAACTGGCTTGCCCGATAGAACCGGAAGACACCAGCGCCTCTTTGTATAACAAACTGGCGGAGTTAGGACCGGCGGGCATGCTGGCTACGCTGGAGCAACTTGCGGCCGGGACGGCGAAGCCTGAAGTGCAGGATGAAGCACTGGTCAGCTACGCGGAAAAACTCAGTAAAGAAGAAGCGAAGCTCGACTGGTCGCTTTCTGCTGCACAGCTTGAACGCTGCATCCGGGCGTTCAATCCGTGGCCGGTCAGCTATTTCACTGTTGAAGATCAGCCGGTCAAGGTCTGGAAAGCCTCCGTCCAGCCCCATGTTGACAGCGAGCAAGGTGAAATCGTGCAGGCTGACAAGCGCGGTATTCAGGTGGCCACCGCAAATGGCGTGCTGGTGCTTGAAGAGCTACAGCCTGCAGGCAAAAAGGCCATGAAGGCCCAGGACCTGCTTAATTCCCGCCGTGACTGGTTCATCCCCGGCAATATTCTTGCCTGATATTTTGCCCGGCGTAACGCCGGGTGACTTTTGACTTGCGATAGCTCAATGAAAAAAAATACCAACTTGCGCGCTCTGGCAGCCCAGACTATTGAGAAAGTGGTCGAACAGGGACAGTCGCTGAGCAACGTGCTGCCTGCGGCACAGAAACTCCTGGCAGATAAAGATTCCTCCCTGCTGCAGGAACTTTGTTATGGCGTTCTCCGCACGCTGCCCCAGCTGGAATGGATCATCAGCCAGCTGATGGAGCGGCCGATGACCGGCAAGCAGCGCTCGATCCATTTCCTGATTATGGTCGGCCTGTATCAGCTGATGTTCACCCGCATTCCAGCCCATGCCGCATTGGCAGAAACGGTGGAAGGTGCCGTTGCCCTTAAGCGCCCGCAGTTGAAAGGTTTAATCAACGGCGTACTGCGTCAGTTCCAGCGTAAGCAGGAAGAGTTGATGCAGGCAATGAACGAAGGCGACCAGAAACACCTGCATCCCAAATGGCTGCTTGAGCGCCTTAAGCGTGCCTGGCCAGAACAGTGGCAACACATTGTGGATGCCAACAACCAGCGCCCTCCAATGTGGCTGCGCGTCAATCGCCAACACCATACCCGCGATGCGTGGATGGAACTGCTTGAAGCAGTGAGGAAAAATGCAGAGCCCCATCCGGTCCACCCTGATGCTCTGAGGCTGGAAGTTCCGTGCGCGGTCACTCAGCTTCCCGGTTTCGATCAGGGCTGGGTGACGGTGCAGGATGCCTCTGCCCAGGGCTGCGTGGCTCTGCTCTCTCCACAGGATAACGAATCGATCCTCGACTTATGTGCTGCTCCCGGTGGGAAAACAACTCATATCCTTGAAGCTGCACCTAAGGCACGTGTGATGGCAGTTGATATTGATGCTCAGCGCCTGTCGCGAATCGGCGAAAATCTTCAGCGCCTGAACATGAGTGCAGAAGTAAAACTGGGCGATGGCACTACTCCTGAGAAATGGTGTGGTGACACTCAGTTTGACCGTATTCTGCTGGATGCCCCCTGCTCCGCAACGGGGGTGATTCGTCGCCACCCTGATATTAAATGGCTGCGCCGCGACCGTGATATTGCCGAACTTGCATCGCTTCAGCAGCAGATCCTCGAGGCTATCTGGCCACACCTTAAGCCGGGCGGCACGCTACTGTATGCCACATGCTCAATTCTGCCGGAAGAGAACCATCTGCAGATTGCTGCTTTCCTGCAGCGCCATGGTGATGCGAATCTGCAGGAAACAGGCAACGCCGTAAAACCAGGCCTGCAGGTCTTCCCCGATCCGAAAGGCGGTGATGGTTTCTATTACGCGAAACTGGTAAAAAAATAGATGCTCAGGCCAGTCTTCCGGCCTTTTCTGAACCCTTAAAGCAGGCTGCCGATGAAAATAATCATTCTTGGCGCTGGCCAGGTGGGCGGCACGCTTGCCGAAAACCTGGTTGGTGAAAACAACGACATTACCGTAGTCGACACGAATGCTATTCGTCTGCGTCAGTTGCAGGACAAATTCGATTTGCGCGTGGTACAGGGACATGGTTCACACCCGCGTGTGCTACGGGAAGCCGGTGCAGAAGATGCGGATATGCTGGTCGCGGTCACCAATTCCGATGAAACCAACATGGTGGCCTGCCAGGTTGCCTATTCCTTATTCAATACACCGAACCGCATTGCCCGTATCCGTGCTCCCGACTATATCCGCGATGCGGAAAAGCTGTTTATCCCTGAAGCCGTACCGATTGACCATCTGATCTCTCCTGAGCAGCTGGTTATCGATAACATTTATCGCCTGATCGAATATCCTGGGGCGCTGCAGGTCGTTAATTTTGCTGAAGGTAAAGTCAGCCTCGCGGTAGTAAAGGCCTATTATGGCGGCCCACTGGTGGGTAATGCCCTGTCGGTCATGCGCGAGCATATGCCGCATATTGATACCCGCGTCGCCGCCATATTCCGTCAGGATCGTCCGATACGCCCGCAAGGATCGACCATTGTTGAAGCTGGCGATGAAGTGTTCTTTATTGCGGCCAGCCAGCATATCAGGGCCGTCATGAGTGAATACCAGCGTCTTGAGAGACCTTACAAACGCATCATGATTGTCGGCGGAGGCAATATTGGTTCCGGCCTTGCGCAGCGGTTGGAAAAGAACTACAGCGTGAAGCTGATCGAGCGCGATCAACAACGTGCCGCCGAGCTGGCAGAAGTGCTGCAGAATACCATTGTATTTTACGGCGATGCCTCGGATCAGGAGTTGCTGGCGGAGGAGCATATCGATCAAATCGATCTGTTTATTGCCATCACCAACGATGATGAAGCCAACATCATGTCAGCAATGCTGGCCAAGAAGATGGGGGCCAAGAAGGTGATGGTATTGATCCAGCGTAAAGCCTATGTTGATCTTGTTCAGGGCAGCGTGATTGATATCGCTATTTCGCCGCAGCAGGCCACCATTTCTGCCCTGCTGGGCCACGTCCGTAAGGCTGATATTGTTGGCGTATCTTCTCTGCGTCGCGGAGTGGCAGAAGCCATTGAGGCCATTGCTCATGGTGATGAAACGACCTCCCGCGTGGTGGGCAGGCAGATTGATGATATTAAACTACCGCCAGGCACGATTATCGGTGCAGTAGTGCGCGGTGATGATGTCATGATCGCCAATGACAATCTGCGCATTGAGCAGGGAGATCACGTCATCATGTTCCTGACGGATAAAAAATTCGTTCCCGATGTTGAACGCCTGTTCCAGCCAAGTCCTTTCTTCCTTTAATTAGCCATGGGCGGCCTTTACACGCCCATGACTTTACCCCCCGATAATTTGAATTATTCCGCAAACCCAATGGAAAAAGCCCGATCGTTTGTTAAACTTAGCAATTGGCACAGGAAAGGAGATAACAATGAGTTTATTCAAAGAGTTTCGCGATTTCGCGATGCGCGGCAATGTTGTCGACCTGGCGGTCGGTGTCATTATCGGGGCAGCATTCGGTAAAATCGTGTCTTCCCTGGTGGCAAATATTATTATGCCACCCCTGGGATTATTGATCGGGGGCGTAGACTTTAAATCTTTCAGTTGGGTACTAAAACCAGCTGAAGGTACCACTCCGGCAGTGGTAATGCAGTATGGTGTATTTATTCAGACCATTTTTGACTTTGTTATCGTGGCCTTCGCCATCTTCATGGCGATCAAACTGATGAACAAGCTCTACAAGAAAAAAGAAGTGGAAAAACCAGCGCCAAAACCTACTGCCGAAGAGACATTGTTGACCGAAATCCGCGATCTGCTAAAGCAGCAGAACGGCCAACCTTAATCAATCTCTTCAGAACTGATACAGAAAACCGCCCCGGAGGCGGTTTTTTTTATGCTATTAAAAGAAGAAGGCCAGTAGTAAAGCTGTCTTTACCACTGGCCTCCAGGTTGCTTTTCTTAGCGTGTTTATCTTTCCGTCGGTAGCTGCCCTTACCTTTTACATTCGCTTCGATCCTGACTTTGAACAGCGGATCGTGCAACAGTGCTTCGATCGCATTATCCCGGATAATGCCTTTCTTGTGTTGGTAACCTGACATGATAGCTTCCTGTGGTTGATGGTCGCGATGAATATAGAACTGAATCTGCCAAAGATCAATCTGCTGCCGGGGCAAGGGCTCCTTTTTCCAGAGCTTCAAGAATGGAACAGTAAACGCTGCTGTGAGCAGTGCCACAACAGGCATCATTCAGCCTGCGTAGCGAACGCTGCATATGCTGCAATTCAGCAATCATGCTCTCCACTTCAAGCAGCCGCTCCTGAACAATCGTTTTAGATTCCTGACAGGTGTGATGTTCCGGATCGACTCGTATCGACAGCAGTTCACGAATAGCCTCAAGGCTGAATCCAAGTTGTCTGCCATAACGGATAAATTTAAGTCGCTGCAGATCGTTGTCGCTGTAAAGACGAAAGCCACCTTCGGTACGGAACTCATGCTCCATCATCTGCTGCTTTTCATAGTAGCGGATGGTATCAGGCGTGACGTCTGCAAGTTTAGCCAGCTGGCCAATTTTATACATTACTCTTCTCCGCTGAAGCGCTGGTGCAGGCGAGAGGCATATCCACCCTGCAGAAAATCGGTGCTCATTCCGGCCTGTCGTAACTTAATCGTCAGCAGGGTAAGACGCTTTGACTGCAGAGCATACTGTTCATCCTGCGGATCGATACCGGCCAGCAGCTCGTTCAGCTCAATAGCTTCGCGCCTCATCTCCAGTTCAGGGGGAAGAAAGCCAGAGTTTTTCATTAACCTGTAGGCGGCACGCAGCTCCTCTGGAACATGACTGTCGTCATCCAGTTTGAGCTTTTTTCCGCTGCCGGGCAGGTTATTGAACTCACCGTTTTTTTGCGCTTCGGAAATATGCTGTTCTACCAGTTGGTCAATTAACCACATAGCGACCTCACGGAAGGGACGGGAGAAAACAGGATAGCGCGAAGAGGAGGAGAGGGGAATTTCAGAGATAAAAAAACCGGGCTGAGCCCGGTTTTTCCAAAGTGCAACAGATTACTCTGCTGCAGCTTCTGCTTGAGCTTCTGGACGATCAACCAGCTCGATGTAAGCCATCGGAGCGTTGTCACCAGCGCGGAAGCCACACTTCAAAATGCGAGTGTAACCACCGGCACGGCTCGCGAAACGCGGGCCCAGCTCGTTAAACAGTTTTGCCACGATCTCGTTATCACGAGTACGGGCGAATGCCAGACGACGATTAGCTACGCTGTCGGTCTTGGCAAGAGTAATCAGCGGCTCAACTACACGACGCAGCTCTTTCGCTTTTGGCAGGGTCGTCTTGATGATCTCATGACGAACCAAAGAGCCAGCCATGTTGCGGAACATAGCCTGACGATGGCTGCTGTTGCGGTTCAGTTGACGACCACTCTTACGATGGCGCATGACCTTATCCTTCTCAGTGAAACCTTAACCTGTGATCGGGTTATTCATCAGCGATGCTAGCGGGCGGCCAGTTTTCCAGGCGCATGCCCAGAGACAGACCACGAGAAGCCAGCACGTCTTTAATCTCGGTAAGAGATTTTTTACCAAGGTTAGGCGTTTTAAGCAGCTCAACCTCGGTACGCTGTACCAGATCACCGATGTAGTGGATAGCTTCTGCCTTAAGGCAGTTAGCAGAGCGGACAGTCAATTCCAGATCGTCAACAGGGCGCAGCAGGATCGGATCGAATTCTGGTTTCTCTTCTTTCACTTCCGGCTGACGTACATCACGTAAGTCAACGAAAGCTTCCAGTTGTTCTGCCAGGATAGTAGCCGCACGGCGGATCGCTTCTTCAGGATCGATAGTGCCGTTGGTTTCCATTTCGATGACCAGCTTGTCCAGGTCGGTACGCTGTTCTACACGCGCTGCTTCAACATTGTAGGCAATACGCTCTACAGGGCTGTAACAGGCGTCGACCAACAGACGACCGATCGGGCGCTCATCTTCTTCCGAATGAATTCGGGCAGAAGCCGGCACATAACCACGACCTCGCTGAACTTTGATACGCATGCTGATAGCCGCGTTCTCATCGGTCAGGTGGCAGATCACGTGCTGCGGCTTGACGATTTCGACATCACCATCATGGGTGATATCGGCTGCAGTCACAGGGCCAATGCCAGATTTATTCAGAGTAAGAATAACTTCGTCTTTCCCCTGAACTCTTACCGCCAGCCCTTTCAGGTTGAGCAGGATTTCCAGGATATCTTCCTGTACGCCCTCTTTGGTGCTGTACTCGTGCAGTACACCATCAATTTCAACCTCGGTCACCGCGCAACCCGGCATTGATGAAAGCAGAATACGGCGCAGTGCGTTACCAAGAGTATGGCCAAAGCCACGCTCTAAAGGCTCAAGGGTCACCTTGGCGTGCGTCGAACTCACTTGCTCGATATCTACCAGGCGCGGTTTTAGAAACTCTGTCACAGAACCCTGCATTGTGTCCTCTCTTTGGTACTAAGCTTTACTTGGAGTAAAGCTCGACGATCAGGTGTTCGTTAATGTCCGCAGACAGATCGGTACGTTCAGGAATACGTTTGAACACACCTTCCATCTTAGTTGCATCAACTTCCAGCCAGGTTGGCTTTTCACGCTGTTCAGCCAGCTCCAGAGCGGCTTTCACGCGAGACTGCTTTTTGGCTTTCTCACGGATGCTAACAACGTCATTCGGAGTTACCTGATAAGAAGCGATGCTAACAACGCGGCCATTTACCATGATGGATTTGTGGCTAACCAGCTGACGTGCTTCTGCACGAGTGGCACCAAAGCCCATACGATAAACTACGTTATCCAGACGACCTTCCAGCAGAGCTAACAGGTTTTCACCGGTGTTGCCTTTCAGACGTGCAGCTTCTTTGTAATAGTTACGGAACTGACGCTCCAGCACGCCGTACATACGACGAACTTTTTGCTTTTCACGTAACTGTACGCCATAGTCAGACAGACGCGGTTTACGCGCACCGTGCTGGCCAGGAGCTTGTTCAATCTTACACTTGGTATCAATCGCGCGAACGCCAGACTTCAGGAAGAGGTCTGTACCTTCGCGACGGCTCAGCTTGAGCTTAGGACCCAAATATCTTGCCATTTTCTTTCTCCAACATTCCTAAAAAACGGGCGTTATACGCGACGTTTTTTCGGCGGACGACAACCGTTGTGAGGGATCGGAGTCACATCAGTAATATTCGTGATGCGGAAACCAGCAGCGTTCAGAGCACGAATCGTTGATTCGCGGCCTGGACCTGGACCCTTAACCATAACTTCCAGGTTCTTAATACCGTACTCTTTCACGGCGTCTGCGCAACGTTCTGCAGCAACCTGTGCAGCGAACGGCGTAGATTTACGAGAACCACGGAAACCGGAACCACCGGCTGTTGCCCAACCCAGCGCATTACCCTGACGATCGGTAATAGTTACGATGGTGTTGTTGAAAGACGCATGGACATGAGCCACGCCATCAGAGACTTGCTTTCTTACACGCTTACGTGCACGAACTGGTGCCTTTGCCATTATTCAATCACCCCGATTATTTCTTGATCGGTTTACGCGGACCCTTGCGGGTACGTGCGTTGGTCTTGGTACGCTGACCGCGCACTGGAAGACCACGACGATGACGTAAACCACGATAGCAGCCAAGGTCCATCAGACGCTTGATGCTCAGGGTGACTTCACGACGCAGATCGCCTTCAACAACAAACTTTGCAACTGCATCACGCAGAATGTCGATTTGTTCTTCAGACAGCTCACTGATCTTAACATTTTCAGCGATGCCCGTTGATGCACAGATAGCCTGTGAACGGGTTTTGCCGATACCGAAAATAGCAGTTAATGCAATTACGGTATGTTTATGATCAGGAATGTTAATGCCTGCTATACGGGCCACTATGCACTCCTATTTAATTACTTATGCGTCCCATGCCGAAAAGCCCGTTTTCAGGATACTCAAATGGAAACGCATAGACATACAAAAGATTGGCTGGCTAATCTAGCCAGCTCAACCCGACTTTGCAAGAAAAATATTAGCCCTGGCGCTGTTTATGCTTAGGCTCGGCGCTGCAAATCACACGTACGACACCATCACGACGGACGATTTTGCAGTTACGACATAATTTCTTGACGGAAGCACGAACTTTCATTTTTACTCTCCGTAACTTCTCAAGCGCCTGATTAACGGCCGTAGCCTTTCAGGTTTGCTTTCTTCAATGCAGACTCATATTGACTGGACATCATCAGAGTTTGCACTTGAGCCATAAAGTCCATGATGACAACGACTACGATCAGCAGTGAGGTACCGCCGAAGTAGAATGGAACTTTCATCGCATCACGCATGAACTCCGGGATCAGGCAAATAAAGGTAATGTATAGCGCACCAACTAAAGTCAGGCGGGTCATTACTTTATCGATATACTTCGCCGTCTGTTCTCCCGGACGAATACCTGGTACAAATGCACCAGACTTCTTCAGGTTATCTGCTGTTTCACGCGGGTTGAAGACCAACGCCGTGTAGAAGAAACAGAAGAAGATGATTGCAGTCGCATAGAGTAGCACATAAAGCGGTTGTCCGGGCTGCAAATACATTGAAATTGTAGTCAGCCAGTTCCAACCGGTACCGCCCCCGAACCATGACGCGATGGTCGCCGGGAACAGAATGATGCTGGAAGCAAAGATTGCTGGGATAACCCCGGCCATGTTCACTTTCAACGGTAAATGTGTGCTCTGCGCAGCATAGACACGACGGCCTTGCTGACGTTTCGCATAGTTCACCACAATGCGGCGTTGACCACGCTCAACGAAAACAACGAAGAAGGTCACTGCAAATACGAGAACTGCAACCAACAGTAACAGGAGGAAGTGCAGGTCGCCTTGCCGCGCTTGCTCGATAGTATGGCCAATGGCCGGCGGCAGACCCGCAACAATACCAGCGAAGATAATGATTGAGATACCGTTACCGATACCTCGCTCAGTAATCTGTTCACCCAGCCACATCAGGAACATGGTTCCGGTGACAAGGCTGACAACAGCGGTAAAGTAGAAGGCAAAGCCTGGATTTAACACCAGGCCCTGCATTCCAGGCATATTCGGTAAACCGGTAGCAATACCGATAGACTGAAAAATACCCAGTACCAGAGTACCGTAACGGGTGTACTGGCTAATCTTACGACGGCCAGCCTCCCCTTCTTTCTTAATTTCTGCTAACGCTGGATGAACCACCGTCAGCAGCTGGATAATAATAGAGGCCGAAATATACGGCATAATACCCAGGGCAAAGATAGAAGCACGGCTCAGTGCACCACCAGAGAACATGTTAAACATTTCAATGATGGTGCCACGCTGTTGCTCAAGCAGTTTGGCAAGTACAGTGGCATCGATACCAGGGATTGGAATAAAAGAACCAATGCGGAAAACAATCAGCGCACCAATAACAAACAAAAGTCTGCGTTTCAGTTCGCCAAAACCACCCTTGGCACTTTGAAAATCTAATCCCGGTTGCTTAGCCATCTGCTACTTATTCCTCAATTTTACCGCCAGCAGCTTCGATTGCAGCACGAGCGCCTTTAGTGACACGCAGACCGCGAACCGTTACCGGTGCAGAGACTTCGCCAGACAGAATAACTTTAGCGAATTCAATCTGAATACCGATAATGTTGGCTGCTTTCAGCGTGTTCAGGTCGACGATACCGCCTTCAACTTTCGCCAGGTCAGACAGACGCACTTCTGCGGTTACTGCTGCTTTGCGAGAGGTGAAACCGAATTTCGGTAGACGACGGTACAGAGGCATCTGACCACCTTCGAACCCGCGACGTACGCCACCGCCAGAACGAGAGTTCTGACCTTTGTGACCACGACCACCGGTTTTACCGAGGCCAGAACCGATACCACGACCCAGACGTTTAGTCGCGTGCTTAGACCCTTCGGCCGGAGACAGAGTATTTAAACGCATCTGTTACTCCTCCACTTTAACCATGTAGGAAATCGCGTTAACCATACCGCGTACAGCTGGCGTGTCTTCACGCTCTACGGTGTGGTTAATACGACGCAGACCCAGGCCAAGCAGCGTTGCCTTGTGTTTCGGCAAACGTCCGATCGAGCTGCGGGTTTGTGTAATCTTAATAGTCTTAGCCATGGTCATTACCCCAGAATGTCTTCAACGGATTTGCCACGCTTGGCAGCGACCATTTCTGGAGAATTCATGTTGGCCAGGCCATCCAGCGTTGCACGAACCACGTTAATCGGGTTAGTGGAACCGTAGGCTTTAGCCAGAACGTTATGAACCCCAGCGACTTCCAGTACGGCGCGCATTGCACCGCCGGCGATGATACCGGTACCTTGAGAAGCCGGCATCATGAACACACGAGAACCTGTGTGCACACCTTTAACAGGGTGCTGCAGGGTGCCGTCGTTCAGCGCGACATTAATCATATTGCGACGGGCTTTTTCCATCGCTTTCTGGATCGCTGCTGGAACTTCACGCGCTTTACCGTAACCAAAACCGATGCGACCGTTACCGTCACCTACCACTGTCAGAGCAGTGAAGGAGAAAATACGACCACCTTTAACGGTTTTCGATACGCGATTTACCGCGATCAGCTTTTCCTGCAGTTCGCCAGCTTGTTTTTCGATGTGTGCCATCTTACACCTCTACCTTAGAACTGTAGGCCAGCTTCACGGGCAGCATCTGCCAGTGCCTGGACACGACCATGATATTGGAAACCAGAGCGGTCGAAAGAAACACCAGTGATGCCTTTTTCGATTGCGCGCTCAGCGACTGCTTTACCAACAGCTGCGGCGGCGTCTTTGTTTCCGGTGTACTTCAGTTGCTCACTGATTGCTTTTTCTACTGTAGAAGCAGCAACCAGAACTTCAGAACCGTTAGGAGCAATCACCTGTGCGTAAATATGACGCGGGGTACGATGTACCACCAGGCGAGTTGCACCCAGCTCTTTGAGCTTGCGGCGTGCGCGGGTCGCACGACGGATACGAGCAGATTTCTTATCCATAGTGTTACCTTACTTCTTCTTAGCCTCTTTGGTACGCACGACTTCGTCGGCGTAACGAACACCCTTGCCTTTATAAGGCTCAGGACGACGGTAGGCGCGCAGATCGGCTGCTACCTGACCAATCAGCTGTTTATCAGCGCCTTTCAGCACGATTTCAGTCTGAGTTGGACATTCAGCAGTGATTCCCGCTGGCAGCGCGTGGTCAACCGGGTGAGAAAAGCCCAGGGCCAGACTCACGGAGTTGCCTTTAACGGCTGCACGATAACCTACACCAACCAGCTGCAGCTTCTTAGTGAAGCCTTCGGTAACACCGATAACCATACCGTTCAGCAGTGCACGAGAAGTACCAGCCTGCGCCCAACCATCCGTGAAGCCTTCGCGCGGAGCGAAAGTCAGGGCGTTGTCAGCATGCTTAACTTCTACAGCAGCGTTGATGGTACGAGTCAGCTCGCCGTTTTTACCTTTAATCGAAATAACCTGACCGTTGAGTTTTACCTCTACGCCGGCAGGAATGACGACAGGTGCTTTAGCAACACGAGACATTCTTTCCTCCGTTAAGCTACGTAGCAGATAATTTCGCCACCAAGACCAGCCTGGCGCGCTGCACGATCGGTCATAACACCTTTAGAGGTAGAAATAACAGCGATACCCAGTCCAGCCATAACTTTTGGCAGTTCGTCTTTGCGTTTGTAGATACGCAGACCTGGACGGCTTACACGCTGAATGCTTTCTACCACTGCCTTGCCCTGGAAATACTTAAGAGTCAGTTCCAGTTCTGGCTTGGTGTCGCCTTCGATTTTAAATTCTTCAATATAGCCTTCTTCCTTCAGCACGTTGGCAATTGCCACTTTCAGCTTGGAGGAAGGCATGGTGACCGCAACTTTGTTCGCGGCTTGACCGTTACGGATACGGGTCAGCATATCCGCGATCGGATCTTGCATGCTCATCTGTCTTTACTCCCGTGATTCAATTGGTAATTACCAGCTAGCCTTTTTCAAGCCTGGTACTTCACCGCGCATAGCGGCTTCACGTAACTTGATACGGCTCAACCCGAATTTGCCCACATAACCATGTGGACGGCCAGTTTGGCGGCAGCGCTTGCGCTGACGAGACGGGCTGGAATCACGCGGCAGAGTTTGCAGCTTGAGAACAGCATTCCAACGATCTTCGTCGGATGAGTTCACACTTGAAATGATAGCTTTCAGTTCCTCGCGCTTAGCGCGGTACTTGTCAGCCAGTTTCACGCGAACGACTTCGCGTGCTTTCATTGATTGCTTAGCCATCAGTAACCCTGCCTTACTTGCGGAACGGGAAGTTAAAAGCAGCCAACAGTGCGCGGCCTTCATCATCAGATTTCGCAGTAGTGGTAATGGTGATATCCAAACCACGAACGCGGTCGACTTTGTCATAGTCGATCTCTGGGAAGATGATCTGCTCACGAACGCCCATGCTGTAGTTTCCACGGCCATCGAATGACTTAGCGGACAGGCCACGGAAGTCACGGATACGTGGAACAGCAATAGAAATCAGACGCTCAAAGAACTCCCACATGCGTTCACCACGCAGAGTCACTTTACAGCCGATCGGATAGCCCTGACGGATTTTGAAGCCTGCAACTGATTTGCGTGCTTTGGTGATAAACGGTTTTTGACCGGAGATTGCTGCCAGATCGGCTGCTGCGTTATCCAGCAGTTTCTTGTCAGCGATCGCTTCACCAACACCCATGTTCAGGGTGATCTTCTCGACCCGAGGGACTTGCATGACAGAATTGTAGCTAAACTCAGTCATGAGTTGTTTAACTACTTCGTCTTTGTAGTAATCATGCAGTTTCGCCATCGTACTACTCCAAATTACTTGATAGTTTCGCTGTTAGACTTGAAGAAACGGACTTTTTTGCCGTCTTCGAATCTAAAGCCTACACGGTCAGCCTTGCCGGTGGCAGTGTTGTAAAGTGCAACGTTAGAAACCTGAATAGCAGCTTCTTTTTCAACGATGCCACCTGGTTGGTTCAGGGCCGGAACCGGCTTCTGATGTTTCTTAACCAGGTTGATACCTTCAACAATGACCTTGCCAGAAGACAGGACATTTTTTACTTTACCGCGCTTACCTTTATCTTTGCCGGTCAGCACGATAACTTCGTCATCGCGACGGATTTTAGCTGCCATTTTTCGCTCCTTAGAGTACTTCTGGTGCCAGAGAGATAATTTTCATGAACTTTTCAGTACGAAGTTCACGAGTTACCGGCCCAAAAATACGCGTTCCGATAGGCTGCTCGCTGTTATTGTTTAAAATAACGCATGCATTACCATCGAAGCGAATGACAGAACCGTCCGGGCGACGAACACCCTTCTTGGTGCGCACCACTACCGCTTTCAGCACATCACCTTTCTTAACCTTACCGCGAGGAATTGCTTCCTTGATGGTAATTTTGATGATATCGCCTACGCCTGCGTAGCGACGGTGCGAGCCACCCAGAACCTTGATACACATTACGCGACGTGCACCGGAGTTGTCGGCGACGTTCAGCATAGTCTGTTCTTGGATCATTTTAGTGCTCCGCTAATGTCAACTACTACTTCGGGACCTGATTCAGGTCGTATAAAAGCCCCATTATTGAGGGCGCAGTATTATAACACCGCATCTCGCATATGGGTAGAAAAAATAAACGGCTCATATCGAGCCGATATTTGAACCTCTAAAATGAGGAACGCGACATTCTAAGGAATTGTTCATCCCGTAGCAATCGCTATCTGCACACTTTCTCCGCTTTCTGGGCCGGAAAAGAAAAAACCCCCGACAAGCGGGGGTTTTTTGCAGAGAAAAAGTTCTTCTTACAGAACGGCTTTCTCGATAACGCGAACCAGGGTCCAGGACTTAGTCTTGGACAGTGGACGGCACTCGCGGATTTCTACCTTGTCGCCGATCCCACATTCATTGTTCTCGTCATGTACGTGCAGTTTGGTCGTACGCTTAATGAACTTACCGTAGATTGGGTGTTTCACGAAACGTTCGATAGCTACAACAATGGATTTCTCCATTTTGTCGCCAGTCACACGACCTTGCAGAGTACGGATTTTATCGGTCATTACGCACCCGCCTTCTCAGTCATTAAAGTCTTAACGCGTGCAACATCACGACGCACTTGCTTCAACAGATGAGACTGTTGCAGCTGGCCGGATGCAGCCTGCATGCGCAGGTTAAACTGCTCACGCAGCAGGTTAAGCAGCTCAGTGTTCAGCTCTTCAACGCTTTTTTCACGCAGCTCAGTTGCTTTCATTACATCACCGTCTTAGTTACAAAGGTGGTTTTGATAGGCAGTTTTGCTGCTGCCAGCTTGAATGCTTCACGGGCCAGTTCTTCCGGAACGCCGTCCATTTCATACAGGACTTTACCCGGCTGGATCAAGGCAACCCAATACTCCACGTTACCTTTACCTTTACCCATACGCACTTCCAGCGGCTTCTCGGTAATTGGTTTGTCCGGGAATACACGGATCCAAATTTTACCTTGACGCTTAACTGCACGGGTCATAGCACGACGTGCTGCTTCGATCTGACGTGCAGTCAGACGACCACGGCCAACAGCTTTCAGACCGAAAGTACCGAAGCTAACATCCGTACCCTGCGCCAGACCACGGTTGCGGCCTTTGTGCACTTTACGGAATTTTGTACGCTTTGGTTGTAACATCAGCGACTCTCCTTACTTACGGCCTTTACGCTGCTGCTTTTTAGGTTGAGCAGCCGGTTCCGGTTGTTCAACAGCAGCCATACCACCCAGGATCTCACCTTTGAAGATCCATACCTTAACGCCGATTACACCATAAGTGGTGTGCGCTTCAGAGGTGTTGTAGTCAATGTCAGCACGCAGGGTGTGCAACGGCACGCGGCCTTCACGGTACCATTCGGTACGCGCGATTTCAGCACCGCCCAGACGGCCACTAACTTCAACTTTGATCCCTTTAGCGCCCAGACGCATTGCGTTCTGTACAGCACGCTTCATAGCACGACGGAACATCACACGACGCTCCAGCTGTGAAGTGATGCTGTCAGCAACCAATTTAGCGTCCAGTTCCGGTTTACGGACTTCGGCGATATTGATCTGTGCAGGAACACCAGCGATATCCGCTACGACCTTGCGCAGTTTTTCTACGTCTTCGCCTTTCTTACCGATAACGATACCAGGACGAGCGGTGTGAATGGTCACACGGATGCTCTTGGCCGGGCGCTCGATAACGATACGAGATACGGACGCTTTAGCCAGTTCTTTAGTCAGGAACTGGCGGACTTTAAAATCGCTGTCCAGGTTGTCAGCGAATTCTTTGGTATTTGCGAACCAGGTAGAGTTCCAGGGTTTAACAATACCCAGGCGAATACCATTAGGATGTACTTTCTGACCCATTGCTAGTCTCCAGAGTCTCAGCGATCGGACACAACCACAGTAATGTGGCTGGTGCGCTTCAGGATGCGATCTGCACGACCTTTTGCACGCGGCATAATGCGCTTCATGCTAGGGCCTTCGTCGACGAAGATTTTCGTCACTTTCAGATCATCAATGTCAGCGCCATCGTTGTGTTCGGCGTTAGCAATGGCAGATTCCAGAACCTTCTTGACCAGTACAGCCGCTTTCTTATTGGTGTAGGTCAGAATGTCCAGAGCCTGCGACACTTTCTTACCGCGTACAAGATCCGCTACCAGGCGAACCTTCTGAGCAGAAGAACGAGCGTGGCGATGTTTAGCGATAGTTTCCATCTCTTCCTCCTACCTTAGCGTTTCTTGGCTTTTTTATCAGCCGTGTGGCCGCGATAAGTACGGGTCGGTGCAAATTCACCCAGTTTGTGACCGACCATTTCGTCGGAAACAAAGACAGGAACGTGCTGACGACCATTATGGACAGCGATGGTCAAACCGATCATGTTAGGGAAGATCGTTGAACGACGGGACCAAGTGCGCAAAGGCTTCTTGTCTCCGCTTTCCACCGCTTTCTCTACCTTCTTCAGCAAGTGCAGGTCAATAAAAGGACCTTTCTTGAGAGAACGTGGCATGGCTTATCCTCTAAAATTATTTGCTACGGCGACGTACGATAAATTTATCAGTACGCTTGTTGCTGCGGGTCTTCTTACCTTTGGTCTGAACGCCCCACGGTGAAACCGGGTGCTTACCAAAGTTACG
Source organism: Erwinia sp. 009765445 (assembly GCF_058137865.1). Taxonomy (NCBI): domain Bacteria; kingdom Pseudomonadati; phylum Pseudomonadota; class Gammaproteobacteria; order Enterobacterales; family Erwiniaceae; genus Erwinia; species Erwinia sp. 009765445. The sequence goes on along the minus strand of NZ_JBYUWC010000008.1, from coordinate 226,875 downwards.
ACCTTCACCACCACCGTGTGGGTGGTCGACTGGGTTCATCGCAGTACCGCGAACGGTAGGACGAACACCACGCCAACGAGCAGCACCGGCTTTACCCAGAACGCGAAGCATGTGCTCAGCGTTACCGACTTCACCCAGGGTCGCGCGGCAGTCGAGTTCGACTTTACGCATTTCACCTGAACGCAGACGCAGGGTAACGTAGGAACCTTCACGAGCAACGATCTGCACGTAAGCACCAGCTGAGCGAGCAATCTGACCGCCTTTGCCTGGTTTCATTTCTACGTTGTGCACAGTGGAACCCACTGGGATGTTACGCATCGGCAGGGTGTTACCTGCTTTGATCGCAGCATCAACGCCAGACTGAATCTGGTCGCCAGCTTTCAGGCCTTTAGGGGCCAGGATGTAACGGCGCTCGCCGTCTTTGTACAGAACCAGTGCGATGTTCGCAGAGCGGTTCGGATCGTACTCAAGACGTTCAACGGTTGCCGGAATACCGTCTTTATTGCGTTTGAAGTCAATAATACGGTAAGCCTGCTTGTGACCACCACCGATATGACGGGTAGTGATACGACCATTGTTGTTACGGCCACCGGATTTGCTGTTTTTCTCTACCAGCGGGGCAAATGGTTTGCCCTTGTGCAGCTCCGCGTTTACCACTTTAACTACATGGCGACGACCCGGAGATGTCGGTTTACATTTAACAACTGCCATTGTTCTTCTCCTCCGACTTACTCAGCGCCGCCGACGAAGTCCAGATTCTGGCCTTCTTTCAGGGTGACGTAAGCTTTTTTCCAGTCGTTACGACGACCAATACGCTGACCGGAACGTTTAACTTTCCCTTTAACAACCAGGGTGTTAACGACCTCTACTTCCACTTCGAAAAGCTTCTGTACAGCGGCTTTGATTTCTGCTTTGGTCGCGTCTTTAGCAACTTTGAGAACGATGGTATTGGTTTTTTCCATCGCAGCAGACGCTTTTTCAGATACGTGCGGCGCGCGCAGTACTTTCAGCAGACGTTCTTCACGGATCATGCCAGCATCTCCTCAACTTGCTTAACTGCGTCAGCAGTCATAACGACTTTGTCGAAGGCGATCAGGCTAACTGGGTCGATACCCGCTGCATCACGTACGTCAACCTTGTACAGGTTGCGAGCGGCCAGGAACAGGTTCTCTTCCAGTTCGCCAGTGATGATCAGCACGTCTTCCAGCGCCATGTCTTTCAGTTTCTCTACCAGCAGCTTAGTTTTAGGTGCTTCCAGAGAGAACTGCTCGACAACGATCAGACGATCTTGACGTACCAGTTCGGACAGGATGCTTTTCAGCGCGCCGCGGTACATCTTTTTGTTTACTTTTTGACTGTGGTCCTGAGGCTTCGCAGCGAAGGTCACGCCACCGGAACGCCAGATCGGGCTCTTAACAGAACCAGAACGCGCACGGCCGGTACCTTTCTGGCGCCACGGCTTTTTGCCGGAACCAGTAACTTCAGCACGGGTCTTCTGAGCACGGGTACCTTGACGGGCACCTGCTGCATAAGCAACAACAACCTGATGTACCAGCGCTTCGTTGAAATCACGACCGAAGGTAGTTTCGGAAACAGTCAGCGCGCTTTGCGCGTCTTTCAATACTAATTCCATTGCTATCCCCTTACGCCTTCACAGCTGGTTTAACGATCAGGTCGCTACCGGTAGCACCGGGAACTGCACCTTTAACCAGCAGCAGGTTGCGCTCAGCGTCAACACGTACTACGTCCAGGCTCTGAACGGTTACGCGCTCATTACCCAGCTGGCCTGCCATTTTCTTGCCTTTGAACACTTTGCCCGGAGTCTGGTTCTGACCGATAGAACCCGGAACGCGGTGAGACAAGGAGTTACCGTGGGTAGCATCCTGAGTACGGAAATTCCAGCGCTTAACAGTACCGGCAAAACCTTTACCTTTAGATGTACCAGTAACGTCAACTTTTTTCACTTCAGCGAAAATATCAACGTTAATGCTCTGACCTACGGTGAATTCTTCGCCTTCGGCGGTACGGAATTCCCACAGACCACGGCCAGCTTCAACACCAGCTTTAGCAAAATGGCCAGCTTCAGGTTTAGTGACGCGGTTAGCTTTTTTAGCGCCGGCAGTTACCTGGATAGCAGTGTAGCCGTCGTTTTCCAGGCTCTTAACCTGAGTCACGCGGTTTGCTTCAATTTCAATCACGGTTACTGGGATAGAAACGCCATCTTCAGTGAAGATACGAGTCATGCCCACTTTTTTACCGACTAAACCAATCATTGTTTCAACCTCTCAATCGCTCAATGACCTGATTAACCCAGGCTGATCTGCACGTCAACACCTGCAGCCAGATCCAGACGCATCAGAGCATCAACCGTTTTTTCAGTTGGCTCAACGATGTCAACCAGACGCTTGTGAGTGCGAATTTCATACTGATCGCGCGCGTCTTTGTTGACGTGCGGAGAGATCAGAACGGTAAAGCGCTCTTTGCGGGTCGGCAGCGGGATTGGACCACGAACCTGCGCACCAGTGCGCTTGGCAGTCTCAACGATTTCCGCAGTTGATTGATCGATCAGACGATGATCAAACGCTTTAAGACGGATACGGATTCTTTGGTTCTGCATGAGACCAGAGCTCCAATTATTTATAAACGAAAAAAATTACTACTCGCACCCATTACGATTGATGGGGGAGTGTAATCGTCTGCACATAACTCCCCGATTGGGAGTATTGTCAGGTGAGCTTATTGCCCGCCTGCGGTTCAGATTGAACCGGGCCGTCATTTCTGACAAGCCCGCGCATTATACGTGCCTGTGCTGGTATTGCAACCTGTTTATCCGAATAACAGGGGAATGCGGCAAAGGCGGGAAGGAAGCTTAACGGCTCCAGAAATGACAACGCCGCTGAAGTAACTGTTTCAGCGGCGTAAATTTGGACAACGACATTGCTACTGCCTTCTAATCTTCTACTTTTATTTGCGACTGCAGGTAGTTCTGGATACCAATTTTACCGATCAGATCGAGTTCGGTTTCAAGAAAATCGATATGGTGCTCTTCATCCTCAAGAATGACTATCATCATATCCCGGCTGACGTAGTCATGAACCTTATCGGCGTAAGCGATAGCCTCACGCAGATCTTTGGCTCCTTCCAGCTCCAGCACTAAATCCGATTTCAGCATCTCCTCGACATCTTCACCGATCCGCAACCGGCCCAGATCCTGAAGATTTGGTATGCCTTCGAGAAACAGAATACGTTCAATGTATTTGTCCGCATGCTTCATTTCATCAATGGATTCGTGATACTCGATATCGTTCAGGCGCATCAGTCCCCAGTTCTTGAACATTCGCGCATGCAGGAAATACTGGTTAATCGCAACCAGCTCATTTCCAAGTAGTTTATTTAAGTGATTAATGATTTTTGCATCGCCCTTCATTTTGCTTCCTCCGCTTCCAGTTACTCAGATCGTAGACGCGGAATGAGGGAAGTCAAAAAACCATGACAAAAAGCAGGGAGATTATCAGGCGATCTCTTTGTACTGCGGAGCGTGCTGCAGTTCTTGATCCATAATTTCGCGAGCGGCACGGATACATTTACCACATTGTTTGCCAACGGGCACCAACTGACGCAGATGCTGGATCGATTTTGGCTGATAGCGGCGAACCACTTCGCGGATTGTTTTATCACTGACTGCATTGCACAAACAGACGTACATTATACCACCCCGTACAGTTTCTGAATGCTATTGTAAATGCGAATCGTTTTTATTTCAATCCATGCTGCAATTGCTTGCGAAAATCCGGGCGAAAAAAAAGAGCACCGGAGTGCTCTTCTTCTTTGCTGTGGCGAAGCGAACTTCGCCACTTCAAATCATCGGCAATTAAGCGATAACTTTAGCAACAACGCCCGCACCAACAGTACGGCCGCCTTCACGGATTGCGAAACGCAGACCGTCGTCCATCGCGATTGGGTGGATCAGGGTAACAACCATTTTGATGTTATCACCAGGCATCACCATCTCAACGCCTTCTGGCAGTTCGATAGTACCGGTCACGTCAGTAGTACGGAAGTAGAACTGAGGACGGTAGCCTTTGAAGAACGGAGTATGACGGCCGCCTTCGTCTTTAGACAGAATATAAACTTCTGACTCGAACTTGGTGTGTGGCTTGATTGAGCCTGGCTTAGCCAGAACCTGTCCACGCTGGATCTCTTCACGCTTGATACCGCGCAGCAGGATACCGCAGTTCTCACCAGCACGGCCTTCGTCCAGCAGTTTGCGGAACATTTCAACGCCAGTACAGGTTGATTTCACGGTATCTTTGATACCAACGATTTCAACTTCTTCACCCACTTTCACGATGCCGCGCTCAACACGACCGGTAACAACGGTACCACGGCCAGAGATTGAGAACACGTCTTCGATTGGCAGCAGGAATGGCTTATCAATCGCACGCTCTGGCTCTGGGATGTAGCTATCCAGGTAACCAGCCAGTTCGATGATTTTCGCTTCCCACTCAGCGTCGCCTTCCAGCGCTTTCAGAGCAGAACCGTGAACGATTGGAGTATCGTCACCCGGGAAGTCGTACTGTGACAGCAGGTCACGAACTTCCATTTCTACCAGTTCCAGCAGCTCTTCGTCATCAACCATGTCGCACTTGTTCAGGAACACGATGATGTAAGGAACGCCAACCTGACGACCCAGCAGGATGTGCTCACGAGTCTGAGGCATTGGGCCGTCAGTTGCAGCAACAACCAGGATTGCGCCGTCCATCTGAGCAGCACCGGTGATCATGTTTTTCACATAGTCGGCGTGGCCCGGGCAGTCAACGTGCGCATAGTGGCGAGTTGGGGTGTCATATTCAACGTGTGAAGTGTTGATGGTGATACCACGAGCTTTTTCTTCTGGCGCGTTATCGATCTGGTCGAAAGCACGTGCAGAACCGCCGTAGGTTTTAGCCAGAACGGTGGTGATAGCAGCAGTCAGGGTAGTTTTACCGTGGTCAACGTGTCCGATAGTACCAACGTTGACGTGCGGTTTGTTACGTTCAAATTTCTCTTTAGCCACGACGATATTCCTTACTTTAATGCTCTCACGCTGGAGAGCATATGATCAATATTTTAAAACTGTAGCTTATTTGCCACGAGCTTCAATAACGGCCTGAGCGACGTTGTTCGGCGCATCATCATACTTCAGGAACTCCATCGAGTATGAAGCACGGCCTTTAGTCAGAGAACGCAGCTGAGTTGCATATCCGAACATTTCAGACAGCGGAACTTCAGCGTGAATCTGAACACCAGTAGCGTTAGATTCTTGTCCTTTGAGCATACCACGACGACGGCTAAGGTCACCGATAACGTCACCGGTGTTCTCTTCCGGAGTCTCTACTTCAACCTTCATGATCGGCTCAAGCAGAACTGGGCTTGCTTTCTTAAAGCCGTCTTTGAACGCGATAGAAGCTGCCAGTTTAAACGCCAGCTCAGAGGAGTCAACGTCATGGTAAGAACCAAAGTGCAGACGAACACCCAGATCAACTACTGGATAACCAGCCAGAGGACCTGATTTCAGCTGCTCCTGGATACCTTTATCAACCGCAGGGATGTATTCACCAGGAATCACACCACCTTTGATGTCGTTGACGAACTCGTAACCTTTCGGGTTAACGCCCGGCTCCAGAGGGTACATATCGATAATGACATGACCGTACTGACCACGACCACCAGACTGCTTGGCGTGTTTACCTTCGATATCGGTAACTTTGCTGCGAATCGCTTCACGATAAGCAACCTGAGGTTTACCGACGTTCGCTTCAACGTTGAATTCACGCTTCATACGGTCAACGATGATGTCGAGGTGCAGCTCACCCATACCGGCGATGATAGTCTGGTTGCTTTCCTCATCAGTCCATACGCGGAATGATGGGTCTTCTTTAGCCAGACGGCCCAGAGCCAGACCCATTTTTTCCTGGTCAGCTTTGGTTTTTGGTTCTACGGCGATAGAGATTACTGGCTCAGGGAACTCCATGCGCTCCAGAATGATGACGTTGTCCGGGTCACATAGGGTGTCACCAGTAGTTACGTCTTTCAGACCGATTGCAGCAGCGATGTCACCTGCGCGAACTTCTTTGATCTCTTCACGTTTGTTGGCGTGCATCTGTACGATACGGCCCAGACGCTCACGAGCAGACTTAACCGGGTTGAACACGGTGTCGCCAGAGTTCACGATACCGGAGTAAACGCGGAAGAACGTCAGGTTACCCACAAACGGGTCGGTTGCGATTTTGAACGCCAGCGCTGCAAACGGCTCTTCATCATCAGAGTGACGAACGGCCGGAGTGTCTTTGCCATCATCCAGGATACCGTTGATCGCGGTAACGTCAGTTGGAGACGGCAGGTATTCGATAACCGCATCCAGCATCGCCTGGACACCTTTGTTCTTAAATGCAGAACCACAGGTTACCAGGATGATTTCGTTATTCAGTACGCGCTTACGCAGAGAAGCTTTGATCTCTTCTTCAGACAGCTCTTCGCCACCAAAGAATTTCTCCATCAGCTCATCAGAACCTTCAGCTGCGGCTTCGATCAGTTTCTGGCGCCATTCTTCTGCCAGTTCCTGCATATCAGCTGGGATCTCTTCGTAGACGAAGGTCACGCCTGCGTCGTCGTCGTTCCAGTTGATCGCTTTCATCTTGATCAGGTCAACAACGCCGGTGAATTTCTCTTCCGCGCCGATAGCCAGCTGCAGAGGAACCGGAGTTGCACCCAGACGAGTTTCGATCTGGCCGACAACTTTCAGGAAGTTAGCACCCATACGGTCCATTTTGTTAACGAACGCGATGCGTGGAACTTTATATTTGTTAGCCTGACGCCATACGGTCTCAGACTGTGGCTGAACACCACCAACTGCACAGTAAACCATTACTGCGCCGTCAAGCACACGCATGGAACGTTCTACTTCGATTGTGAAGTCAACGTGTCCCGGGGTGTCGATGATGTTTACGCGGTGCGGCTCGAACTGCTTAGCCATACCAGACCAGAAAGCGGTAGTCGCTGCGGAGGTAATGGTAATACCACGCTCCTGCTCCTGCGCCATCCAGTCCATGGTGGCTGCGCCATCATGAACTTCACCGATTTTGTGGTTTACACCGGTGTAGAACAGAATACGTTCGGTAGTAGTTGTCTTACCGGCGTCGATGTGTGCACTGATACCGATGTTACGGTAGCGTGTAATGGGTGTTGTACGAGCCATTTGATTCCTCTGATTCTCGGACGTTCTAAGTTAGTAAAGCCCAGCGAGTGGTCGACTTAGACGCCCGCTGGGTTAATAACAACTACGAAGCTGTTACCAGCGGTAGTGAGCGAACGCCTTGTTGGCTTCGGCCATACGGTGAACGTCTTCACGTTTCTTAACTGCAGTACCTTTGTTCTCTGCAGCATCAGAAAGTTCGTTCGCCAGGCGCAGAGCCATTGATTTATCACCGCGTTTACGAGCAGCTTCAACGATCCAACGCATTGCCAGAGCATTACGACGAACCGGACGGACTTCAACTGGTACCTGATAAGTAGAACCACCAACGCGGCGGGATTTAACTTCCACGGTTGGGCGGACGTTGTCCAGGGCTACTTCAAATGCTTCCAGTTCGTTTTTACCTGAACGCTGAGCCAGGGTCTCAAGCGCGGTATAGACGATTGATTCAGCAGTAGATTTTTTACCGTCTACCATCAGGATGTTTACAAATTTAGCCAGCAGCTCTGATCCGAACTTAGGATCCGGCAGAATTTTACGCTGGCCAATTACGCGACGACGTGGCATGGAAATACTCCGTTGTTAATTCAGGATTGTCCAAAACTCTACGAGTTTATTATGACATTTAAGATAAAACGTTTGGCCTTACTTAACGGAGAACCATTAAGCCTTTGGCTTCTTCACGCCGTACTTGGAGCGTGACTGCTTACGGTCTTTAACACCTGAGCAGTCCAGCGCGCCACGAACGGTGTGGTAACGCACACCTGGCAGGTCTTTAACACGACCGCCACGGATCAGGATCACGGAGTGTTCCTGCAGGTTATGACCTTCACCGCCGATGTAGGAGGTAACTTCAAAACCATTGGTTAAGCGAACACGACATACTTTACGCAGTGCGGAGTTCGGTTTTTTAGGAGTAGTAGTATATACGCGAGTACATACACCACGTTTCTGCGGGCAGGCTTCCAGCGCAGGCACGTTGCTCTTTGCAACTTTGCGTGCGCGTGGTTTGCGAACCAGCTGGTTAACTGTTGCCATTAAATAGCTCCTGGGATTTGCTTTTGCTTCGTAAACACGTGATAAATCGCCTCATGGTATAACGAGGACGCGGAATTTTAGGGCTGAGCAGAAAAGGTGTCAAGAAATAACCAGGATATCGTCTCTACCAGGTCATTTGTTGCGAATTTTTTACCGTCAGCGCGACGAAGTCATTATAGCTTACCGTCGCCACATTGATTGAAATTTGAGCAGAAAGCCCGCGGGCAATAACATCCTCCTGCAGCACGTACAGAGAGATGGGGGCGTTGAGCAGAGATTCAAGAGCCTGACTACCCTGCAGCGCGGCCAGCACGCCGTCCTGCATCAGCAAAACGTCGTCCCCTTCTGCCAGCAGACGCAGCAGCGCAGCGAAATCGCATTTAAAAGGGGAGTTAATCAGGGTATGCAGCATAATATCCTCAGAACGTGATAACCCGGTCGTAACTTTCAAGCTCTGCACGGAGCGCGGCAGGTTCCAGCACTTCAACCGGCAGCACTTTCTGCCCATCGGCAGCCAGCCCACGTTCAGCCAGCGACGCAGCGCAGACGTACAGCTTGTCAATATCGTAAAGAGGCAGCACGCCAAAGGTGGCGGCATAATTGCGCACCAGTATCTGCTCAGGCTGTTGATCGGGAGTCAATTGCAAGACGCCATCGCTGATAAAAAACAGCGCAATCTCTTCGCTCAAGGCGGAAATGGCCAGCACGGCATCCAGCCCTTCCCTGCCGGCACTGCTGCCATGAGGAGACTGGGTAAAAACAATGGCGACACGATTCATCAGAACTGCACCATCCTTTCACAGCTAAGTGCTGCTTCAGCCAGTGCTCCAAGACCAGAGAGCTGGAAACCCTGCGCAAGATTTGCTGCGGGCAGGCCAAGGTTCTTCGCTTCCTGTTCGTCCGTCACCCCACGGCGTAAAGCTGCCGCCACACAGATATTCAGCGCCACGCCCTGTTCCTGATGAAGCTGCTGCCAGCCACGAGTCAGATCAAACTCATCGCTGGCGGGAGAGCTCAGCGCACTGGCGTTAAGCACCCCTTCGCGATAAAAAAACACGCTTTCCAGGGTATGCCCCTGCGTCAGTAAAGCCTGTGCAAACAGCCAGGCGCTGCTGGCCTGCTGAGTTCCGTATGACGGTCCGGTGACCAGCAAGGTGTAACGCATCAGCGATCCTGCCCCTGGAAATCTCCACTTTTAAACTGGCGGATATAGAGATAAACCGTGTGCTTGGAGATATTCAGGCGATCGGCCACCTGGTTGATGGCATCCTTGATATCAAAGATCCCTTTCTCATACAGGTTGAGCACAATCTGCCGATTCTTGGCGTTGTTGGAGACGTTGCGGTCGCCGCTGACTTCCTCAATGGTGAACTCCAGCGTCTGCATGACCAGGTCTTCCACTGACGAAGCAAAGTTAACCGAAGAGGCAACTTCCTGCGTTTCCGGCGGCATAAAAGTCGCCATAATTTGCGAAAACGGCACATCGAGGTTCATGTTGATACACAACAGGCCAATCACCCGATGATTGCCGTTGCGGATAGCGATGGTCACCGACTTCATCAGAACACCGCTTTTGGCGCGGGTGAAGTAGGCTTTGGAGACATTGCTGTCCGCTCCGTTCATATCATGCAGCATGCGCAGAGCGAGATCGGTAATAGGTGAACCGATTTTACGGCCGGTATGTTCGCCGTTAGCAATACGCACGGCGGAACACTTCAGATCTTCCAGAGAATGAAGAACGATTTCGCAATGGGAGCCAATCAGCATCGCCAGGCCATCCACCACCGCTTCATAGGATTTCAGGATTTCGAAGTCGGTTTGCCCGAAGGGGTGCTGTTCCAGGAGTTCCAGATCGGCCACATCACCGGTAAAAATTGAACCAGACATTAAGACACCACCCTTGAAAAGAGCCTGTCGCACGCTATCAGGGCAGACTCGTTCTGAAGAAAATGCGCGGTGGCTAGTTTAGCAAAAATCTGAAACGCCTGTCCTGACCTTTGTTATGAATTGCAGGGCACAGCAAAAAAAGCGGAGAGTATTGAGGGGCAGATAAGAACACCGCCACAACAAGTGTGGCGGTGGAGAGACTTATTCAGATTTGGTCGCTGGCGCTTCAGCTGGAGCCGGAGCTGACGGGGCCGCTTCAGCTTTCGCTGCTGGTTTGATGTCGAGCAGTTCAACATCAAAGACCAGTGTGGAGTTAGCCGGAATTCCCGGAACGCCATTTTTGCCGTAAGCCAGCGCTGGTGGGATGACCAGCTTGATTTTACCACCTTTCTTCACGTGCTTCAGACCTTCGGTCCATCCCGGGATCACACCGTCAAGGCGGAAGGACAGTGGCTCGCCACGGGTGTAAGAGTTATCGAACTCGGTACCGTCAATCAGCGTGCCTTTGTAGTTCACTACCACGGTGTCACTGTCTGTGGGTGCGCTACCAGTCCCTTCTTTCTCAACCTGATAAAGCAGGCCGGATTCAGTTTTCTTCACGCCTTTTTCTTTGGCGAATTTAGCCGCGAAAGCTTCACCTTTTTCGGTGTTCTCTTTCGAGTCTTTTTCCATCTTCGCCTGAGCTGCGCCTTTCACGCGGCCTTCGAAGGACTGCAGAGTCTGTTCGATTTCCTGGTCAGAGAGTTTGCTCTTACCAGCGAACGCATCCTGCACGCCGGAGATCAGCTGCTGTTTGTCCAGCTTGATGCCCAGTTTTTCCTGTTCTTTCAGGGAGTTCTCCATGTAGCGACCCAGAGAAGCGCCCAGCGCGTAGGCGGACTGTTCGTCCTCAGTTTTAAACGCGGCATTCTTCGGAGCCTGTTCGGCTGGAGCGGCTGCTGGTGCTGCTGCCGGTGCGGTCCCGGCAGCCATCACCAGAGGTGCATTCAGGGCAACGGCCATGGTGGTGGCTAACAGTGTGACTTTAAACAGTGATTTCATCCATTTCTCCAAAACCGAAGCCTCTCACCTCGGAAATCGTTTACAGACCAGGGCCTGTACTATAACTGTGCGCGAGAAAACTACACAATCTCGCAATGAAAACTAAGTTAACTTCCGACCGCTTGTCCACCCGAAAGTTTCACCACTGAAATGCAGACGCCAAACTCTTTTTTCAACTGTCCGCATGAAATTAAGGCGTATATTCCTGTTTCGCTGCGGGCTTTACCGTTAGAATCGGAGCAATCCGGCCATTATAGCGGCTCGCGCGGTAACAAGGGGAAAGAGTATGCAACAATCATTGTTTGAACAGCGAATGGAGATGCTGGAGAGCCGACTGGCCTTTCAGGAACACACCATTGAAGAGCTAAACCAAACGGTGATCCACCATCAGCTGGAGATGGCCCGCCTGCGGGAGCAGATGCGTCTGTTGACCGATAAGCTGAAATCTGCGGCCCCGTCTATGATTGCTTCACAATCGGAAGAGACACCGCCTCCGCATTATTAATAACTGCTGCAGGCAAATAAAAAAGGCCACCATCACTGGTGGCCTTTTTTGATCCTGCGGAGATTAATGGCTGCAGCCACATCCGCCGGTACCGCAACCACCTTTACCGTGGTCGTGATCATGATCGTGGTCATGGTGTTCATCGTGCTCACCGTGAACGTGACCGTGAGCCAGTTCTTCCGGAGTCGCTTCACGGATCGCCACAACTTCAACATTGAAGTTCAGGTTCTGACCCGCCAGCATGTGGTTACCGTCAACCACCACGTGGTCGTCTTCGACTTCGGTGATTTCAACCGGAACCGGACCCTGATCGGTTTCTGCCAGGAAGCGCATGCCTACCTGTAGTTCGTCAACGCCCATGAATACGTCTTTCGGTACACGCTGCACCAGATTGTCATCGTACTGACCATAAGCGTCGTTGGCGGTGATGTTCACTTCGAACTTGTCACCCGCTTCATGGTCTTCCAGTGCTTTTTCCAGACCGGCAATCAGGGAACCATGACCGTGCAGATAGTCCAACGGTGCGCTCACCGGAGACTCATCAACCAACACACCGTCTTCTGTACGTACCTGGTATGCCAGGCTGACCACCAGGTCTTTTGCTACTTTCATGATTACTCCTAACCGTTGAGAGCTTGAGCCCTTATCTGTTGGCCTTTTGCCAACGTGAATGGCTCTAAATTGCGTCGAGTGTACTGAATTTCAACGCCGCTGTACGGTACAGCTTAAAAAAAGCTGAGCCATAACGCTACTCAGGATGAAAAATTCCGATCACTTGCTCGTTGGTCCGAACCCGATCGCGAACCTGTTTATCCGCCTCTCTCATCTGGTGGCCACACTTAACACATTCAACCACATCAATATTATTTTCTTTCCACAGCGCCAGCGTATCTTGTGCCTGACAGCTGGGGCAGGTCGCACCGGCAATAAATCTTTTACGCATATCTGTTCCTATTCAAATTCATCCCACCCGTCAAACTGCCGCTTCTCATGCTGCATCTCAGCCTGAAAAATGTCTTCCAGCTCGCGGCGGGCTTCTTTCACTCGCGAAATTTGCTGACTGTCAGAATGGTTCGGCATCAGCTCGCGCAGCATGCGCATATCCAGGCGTCGGAAGTGCTGCTGCGCCCGGAAGGCCTGGTGGGGATGCATCCCCAGCGTCATCAGCGCCTTGCGGCCCAGCTCCAGCGCACTGGAGAATGTTTCACGCGAGAACTGCGATACGCCTGCCTGAATCAGCTCGTGCGCTTCCACGCGGCCCCTTGCCCGTGCCAGAATCTGCAAGTGCGGGAAATGATGCTGGCAGAGGTGCACAATCTCCATCGCATCTTCCGGGGCGTTGCAAGTTATCACTATCGACTGTGCCGTTTCGGCACCGGCGGCCCGCAATAATTCCAGCTCGGTGGCATCACCATAGTATACTTTGTATCCATACTTTCGCATCAGGCTTACCGCACTGATGTCACGCTCCAGCACCGTAATACGCTTTTCGTTTGCCATCAGCAAACGCGCCACCACCTGACCAAAACGGCCAAAACCGACCACGATAACTTCAGGTTTGTCATCCTCAACAAACGGCTTTTCTTCGTTTTCGTCACCATCGTTAAAGCGCCTTTCAAGAATCTTATCAACACCCTGCATCAGCAACGGTGTGGTCATCATCGACAGCGTCACCGTCACCATCAGCAGGGGCATCTGATCGCCGCTAAACAGCTTCGCCGAAGAAGCCGCCGAGAACAGCACGAAGGCAAACTCACCGCCCTGGCTGAGCACGCCTGAAAATTGCAGCCGCTCTGAACTGCGCAGGCCAAAAATGCGCGAAAGCAGATAGAGCACACCAGCTTTAATGGCAACCAGCGCCACCACACCGATAAGAATTTCAGCGATATGGGTGTAAAGCACTCCCAGGTTCAGCGCCATTCCCACCGAAATAAAGAACAGCCCAAGCAGCAGCCCTTTAAACGGATCTATGGCGATTTCCAGTTCGTGGCGATACTCACTTTCCGCCAGCAGGATACCGGCAATAAACGTCCCCAATGCCATTGAAAGCCCCAGCGCATCCATAAACAACGCTGAGCCAAGCACCAGCAGCAGTGCCGCGGCGGTAAAGACTTCACGCACGCCGGAAGCCGCGATAAAGCGAAAAATGGGTCTGAGCAGGTAGCGCCCGCCGATCAGCATCCCGGCGAAGGCCAGCACCTTCATCCCCACTTTGATCCAGTCAGTATGACCGCTGTCACCACCGGCCAGCAGCGGAACCAGCGCCAGTGCTGGGATCACTGCCAGATCCTGGAACAGCAGCACCGAGAAGCCAAGCTGCCCGGCCTCATTGCGGTTCATGCCCTTATCGCGCATCAGCTGCAGTGCCATGGCGGTAGAGGACATCGCCAGGCCAATCCCCCCAATGGCTGCGGCCTGCCACGAAAAATCCGTCAGCAGTAACAACCCGCCGAGGATCGCCGCGCTGAGAATGACCTGAGCCGCGCCGACCCCGAAAATGGAACGGCGCAATTCCCAAAGTTTTGAAGGCTTCAGCTCCAGCCCGATGATAAACATCAGGAACACCACACCAAGCTCAGAGAAGTGCAGGATTTCGTCAACGTCGCTGATAAAACCCAGTCCCCACGGCCCGATAGCGATACCGGCCAGCAGGTAACCCAGCACGGCACCGATACCCAGTCGTGCCGCAATCGGCACCGCAATCACCGCAGCGAAAAGATAGACGACGCCAGCCGTCAGCAGAGTTGGCCCTTCCATTCAGACACCTCCATAGGGCAACGGGGAAGCCAGCCAGTCAGCATAGGCCCGGGCAAAGTTTTTCATCACCTCTGGAGTCTGACGCCGTGCCCAATAGATAATCATCGGCGTCAGCCAGTGCATCCGGCACATCTGGGCGGTCAGCTCAAAGGGGCGCATAATTTCTGACATTGGATAACGGTTCAGCCCCTCCTGATGATAGGCCGCCTCGGGTTCTCCGGTGGTGATCACGCTTCGCCAGTATTTACCTTCCAGCACGTTGCCACCGGGTCCGCTGGCAAAACCACGGGACAGCACGCGGTCCAGCCACTCTTTCAGCAATGCCGGGCAGCTGTAGGTGTATAACGGGTGCTGAAAAACGATGATGTCATGCTCACGCAGCAACTGCTGTTCGTGATGAATATCAATGAAAAAGTCAGGATAATGCGCGTACAGATCGTGCACGGTCACATTGGGCAGATCTTTCGCCGGCTGCAGCAAAACCCGATTGGCAATCGAATCTTGCGACTCCGGGTGAGCGTAAAGCAGCAAAACTTTGGGCGGCTGCGACATCATTCCCCTCCAAATCGTCGTCATAGCGGGGAAATTCCGCTACCATGCTCGACGCAACGGAATTGTGAATTCCGAAAAGCAATTATGATGATTTAATTTAACATATTCTGACTATTACGGCGCTTATGATTGTCTTCTCCTCGTTACAAATTCGACGCGGTGTCCGCGTACTGCTGGATAACGCCACCGCCACCATTAACCCCGGGCAGAAAGTCGGCCTGGTGGGGAAAAATGGCTGCGGCAAATCCACGCTGTTGTCGCTGCTTAAGAACGAGATAAGCGCCGATGGTGGCAGCTTTAACTATCCCGGAAACTGGTCGCTGGCCTGGGTCAACCAGGAGACGCCTGCGCTCTCTGTCCCGGCCATTGAGTATGTTATCGATGGCGACCGCGAATTCCGCCAGCTCGAAGCGGGATTAGCCCACGCCAACGAGATCAACGACGGCCACGCCATCGCCACGCTGCACGGCAAGCTCGATGCCATTCAGGCATGGACAATACAGTCACGCGCGGCCAGCCTGCTTAACGGTTTGGGCTTTTCTCAGGAACAGCTGCAGCGCCCGGTGAGCGACTTCTCGGGGGGCTGGCGTATGCGACTCAACCTCGCGCAGGCGCTGATTTGCCGCTCGGACCTGCTGCTGCTCGATGAACCGACTAACCACCTCGACCTGGATGCGGTGATCTGGCTGGAGCGCTGGCTGAAAAGCTATCAGGGCACGCTGATCCTGATTTCCCATGACCGCGACTTCCTCGATCCTGTGGTGGACAAGATCCTGCATATTGAGCAGCAGTCGATGTTTGAATACACCGGTAACTACAGTTCGTTCGAAATTCAGCGCGCGACCAAACTGTCGCAGCAGCAGTCAATGTTTGAAAACCAGCAGCAGAAAGTGGCGCACCTGCAAAGTTTTATCGACCGCTTTAAGGCCAAAGCCAGCAAAGCCAGGCAGGCGCAAAGCCGTATCAAAATGCTGGAGCGCATGGAGCTGATTGCTCCCGCGCATGTCGATAACCCGTTTACCTTCAGCTTCCGCGAACCAGAAAGCCTGCCGAACCCACTGCTGAATATGGAAAAAGTCAGCGCAGGCTATTCAGATCGCATCATTCTGAATTCGATCAAGCTCAACCTGGTCCCCGGCTCGCGAATTGGCCTGCTGGGCCGTAATGGCGCAGGAAAATCCACGTTGATCAAGCTGCTGGCCGGTGAGCTGGCTCCGCTGAAGGGCGATATCGGCCTGGCGAAGGGCATTAAGCTGGGTTACTTCGCCCAGCATCAGCTGGAATTCTTACGGGCAGATGAATCTCCCCTGCAGCATCTGGTCCGCCTGGCCCCAAAAGTGCTGGAGCAGCAGCTGCGCGACTACCTGGGCGGCTTCGGCTTCCAGGGCGATAAGGTCACCGAAAATACAGAGCGCTTCTCCGGCGGTGAAAAAGCGCGTCTGGTACTGGCGCTGATCGTCTGGCAGCGCCCTAACCTGCTGCTGCTTGATGAACCCACCAACCACCTCGATCTGGATATGCGCCAGGCGCTGACCGAAGCGCTTATCGGCTTCGAAGGCGCACTGGTTGTGGTCTCGCACGATCGTCATCTGCTGCGGTCCACCACCGACGATCTCTACCTGGTTCATGACGGCAAGGTGGAAGCCTTTGACGGTGACCTGGAAGACTATCAGCAGTGGCTGAGCGACCTGCAGAAGCAAATTGTCAGCAGCGCTGAGCCAAAACAGGACAACTCCAACAGCGCCCAGGCCAGAAAGGATCAGAAGCGACGCGAGGCTGAACTGCGTACCCAGACGCAGCCGCTGCGCAAGCAAATTGAAAAGCTGGAAAAGCAGATGGAAAAGCTGAACACCCAACTGACCGCAGCGGAAGAAAAACTGGCTGAATCAGCGATCTACGAGCAAAATCATAAAGCGGATCTCACCGCTGCGCTAAAGCAACAGGCAGAAGCAAAATCCGCTCTGGAAGAGTGCGAGATGGAATGGCTGGATGCCCAGGAGCAGTTAGAGGCCATGCTCAACTCGTAGCTGGCGTGGCCTTGTGTTTAATCAGGCCCGGTAGTAAGGCTTATCCCCAAGAATTGTCGCGCGGTGCATAATGCGCCGCGCCGGCAAATAATCCGCATTAGCATAATGCTGCGTCACGCGGTTATCCCAGATTGCCAGATCGTTTTCCTGCCAGCGCCAGCGCACCTGAAACTCCGGTTTGGTGATATGAGCGAACAGGAAGTTCAGCAGCGCGTCGCTCTCTTTCTGACTGAGATCCACAATTCTCGTGGTGAACCCTTCATTGACAAACAGTGCCTGTTTACCGCTGACCGGGTGAGTGCGGATCACCGGATGCAGCAGTGGTGGATTCTTTTCTACCGCCAGCTTCCAGCGCGCGTGTTCCTCTTCGCTGCCACGGTATTTAAATTCCTGAAATGATTTGGTGAAGTCATGCTCCGCCTGCAAACCGCTGAGCAGGACTTTGAACGGTTCAGACAGCGCTTCATAAGCTGCAATACCGCTGGTCCACAGCGTGTCGCCTCCGGTTTCCGGCAGCTGTTTCGCGGCGAGAATTGCGCCTGCCGGTGGCGTTTCGATAAAGGTCACATCGGTGTGCCAGTTATCATTGTCCGGCGGATTATTATCATGTGTATCCAGCACGATAACTTCTTCCACTCCAGGGGCATGAGGATACACCGGGTGGGTGTGCAGGTCGCCGAAGCGGGCAGCCAGCGCACGCTGTTGCTGAGGGGTTACCGGCTGGTCGCGGAAGAACAGCACCTGATGACGGATCAGCGCGTGATAAAGCTGCTCAAACTGGGCGTCGCTCAGCGGACGGCTGAGGTTAATGTCAGAGATCTGAGCACCGATATACGGCCCCAGTGGCGTGATAGTCAGACGTTCTTTCATGAGTGTTCTCCATGCCAGGGGGTTAAGCGGCGTTGCAGCGCGCGCAACCCCAGTTCAAGAGTGAAAGCGATCAGGGCGATCACCACGATGCCAGCCAGCACCACATCCGTTGCCAGGAATTCACCGGCGGACTGCACCATAAAGCCCAGCCCGCGGGTGGCAGCAATCAGCTCGGCGGCGACCAGAGTGGACCAGCCCACGCCCAGACCAATGCGCACTCCGGTCAGGATTTCCGGCAGAGCACCCGGCAGGACCACATACCACAGCACCTGCCAGCGGTTAGCGCCGAGTGACTTGGCTGCCCGCAGGCGAACCTGCTGGGCGCTTTTCACGCCCGCCAGTGCCGACATGGCAACCGGGGCGAAAATAGCCAGATAAATCAGTAATATTTTCGAGGTTTCGCCGATGCCAAACCAGATGACCATCAGCGGCAGATAGGCCAGCGGCGGCACCGGACGATAAAGTTCGATCAGCGGATCGAGGATGCCGCGCGCCGTTTCATTCAGTCCCATCAGGATGCCAACCGGCACGCCAATCACCACCGCAGCCAGCAGGGCAATCAGGATCCGGCTCAGGCTGGCGGCAAGATGCTGCCACAGCGTGGCATCCATAAAACCTTTCGGGCTGGCAATGGTCAGCAACTGATGCAGCACCTGCTGCGGAGCCGGTAAAAACAGCGGCGCAATCAAATCAAGCGCGGTGACGGCCCACCAGATGGCCAATAGCACCAGCAGCGTGGCGGCACTAAGAGTCAGCTGACGTCTGAACGGCCAGCGGAGGTTAGGGCGCCGCGACACCCACGCTTTTTCCGAAGATAACTGGCTCATGAAAAGACCTCGCGTTGCTGGAAGACCCGGCTCAGCACGTGCTCGCGCCGGGCGATAAATTCAGGATCGGACTTGATGGCCCGGCAGGATTCGCCGGCGGCATAGCGACGACCGAAGCCCAGCGAAAGCCGCTCAATAATGCGACCCGGCCCCGGCGACAGGAGGATCAGTTCGCTGGCCAGAAACACCGCTTCCTCAATATCGTGGGTAATTAAGAGCACCTGTTTGCCACTTTCCCGCCACAGCGTCAGCAGCAGCTCCTGCATCTGCTCGCGGGTAAAAGCATCCAGCGCGCCAAAGGGTTCATCCAGCAACAACAGCTGCGGATCGGCCGCCAGCGCTCTCGCTATTCCCACCCGCTGGCGCATCCCGCCGGAAAGTTGCCAGATAAACTTTTTTTCCGCGCCGGACAGCCCGACCTTTTTCAGCATTTGTCGGGCAGTTTCTCTGCGCTGCTCTTTCGCCACACCTGCCAGCTGCAAGCCAAATGCCACGTTGTCCAGCACGTTGCGCCACGGCAGCAGCCCCTCATGCTGGAACACCACGCCGCGTTCAGCGCCTGGCCCGGATACGGTTTTACCATCCAGAGTGATGCTGCCGGACTCCGCGGGCAGAAATCCGGCGACCAGATTCAGCAGCGTGGTTTTCCCACAGCCTGAAGGCCCCAGCACCACCACCAGCTCTCCGGCAGCGATCGACAGGTTGATGTCTTCCAGCGCGAGATGGCCGTCATAGCGGGCCGTCAGATGTGAGACTGCAAGCATGCTTCCTCCGGTTACTTAGCGAGTGGCTTAACGAAGCGGTCAGTGACATAGCTGCTGTAGTCGGTGGCGACCTGCGGCACTTTGCCCTGCTCTTTCAGGAACTGCGCGGTGTCGATAATCGCTTTGTCGACGGGCTTAGCCAGTTGCTCAACCTGCTGCTGCGCGGTCAGATAGGTATTGCCCCTGACCAGTCCCGGAACCTGCTGTTCCGGCACGCCGCTCAGGCGCGACAGCTTGCTGAGGTTGTCGCCGTTTTTCAGCCACTGGTCAGGGTTATCGATGTAGCCTTTTTGCGCTTCAATTGCGCTGCGGGCAAAAGCGGTCACCACGTCTGGATGCTTTTCGGCAAAGTCTTTGCGTACCACCCACACATCCAGCGTTGGTGAGCCCCAAATGCCTACCTGCGCGGAATCCGTCAGCACGTTGCCGTCTTTCTCCAGCTCGTTGACTGCCGGAGCCCAGACGTAAGCACCGTCGATATCCCCGCGCTGCCAGGCTGCAATAATGGCCGGTGGCTGCAGGTTAAGGATTTGAACCTGATCGGGTTTGATGCCCCAGTGCTTCAGCGCGGCCAGCAGGCTGTAATGGGTGGTGGAGATAAAGGGCACGGCAATGCGTTTGCCGATCAGATCTTTGGGGTTTTTAATGCCCTTTTTGACCACCAGCGCTTCAGAATTGCCAAGCTGGGAAGCCAGCAGGAACACCTCAATCGGCACCTGCTGGCTGGCCGCCACCGCTAACGGACTGGAGCCAATATTACCAATTTGCACGTCACCGGAAGCCAGCGCCCTGACCACGCTGGAGCCGCTGTCGAATTTACGCCAGTCGACTTTTGCGCCACTCTCTTTAGCAAAAGTGTTATCGGCCTGTGCGACCTTGGCCGGTTCCGCAGAGGTCTGGTAAGCGATGGTGACATCCACCGCCTGTGCGCTGAGCGCGGAAAGTGAAAGCGTTGCTGCCAGCAGAGAAAGTGTGAATTTACGCGCCATAATGCTGCTCCGGTTATCATTGTTATGAGGTGAACAACCTCTTTGTAACCGAGAGCAATCATCGCAATAAAGTAATTAAAAATTATCGTTTATAACCATAAATCCTTAGAAGAAAACCGGGATTGTTAAGTTGGATTTCTGGTTCAGGCATAAAAAAACCACCGCAGAACGGTGGTTGATTCAAAAACGGAGAAACAATCAGTGCCAGATCAGCAATACGCAGGCGGCGGTGAGCAGCCCCATGGCAACATTAAAGAGGGTCCAGGCACGGCGGCTGCGCAGAATACGGCCGATCAGCGAGCCAAAGCCCAGCCAGATAAAACCGGCCACCAGGTTCACCAGCGCCATGCCCACGCTGATCGCCACCACCGAACCACGGTAGGCATCGCCCGCCAGGCTGAAGCTGGCCACGGCCCCCAGCGCCATCAGCCACGCTTTCGGGTTGATCAGCTGCAACAGCCCACCCTGCCAGGGTGGCATCGGCTTAGCCGGGGCATCGCCGGTCTCCAGCTTTTCATATTCCGCAGTGGCAATTTTCCACGCCAGCCATAGCAGGTAAGCACTCCCGGCGATTTTCAGGAACAGATGGAGGGAAGGATAAAGCAGGATTAACCCACCCACGCCGAAAGCCACCATCAGTAGCATCACCTGCATGCCCATCATGATGCCAATCAGCAACCACAGCGAACGCAGAAAACCAAAGTTGGCGCCCGAGGCGGTGAGTAACATATTATTAGGGCCTGGCGTGATCGCAGCGACCCACAGAAAGCCCAGCATAGACAAAAACAAACTCAGTTCCATATGAAACGGGTGCTCCTCACCCCCTGACCAGAAACGAACCAGACGAAGCTAGCAATGTGACAGGGATCCTACAAGCATTTTGAACATGAATTTTAGTCAAACCCCGGAGACGGCCTTTCAGCCCATCCCGGGCATGAGCAACGCGCATCTGCAAACCATTCTTCCCCGCCTGGTGCGCCGCCGCATTTCCCTGCAGCCGCACTGGCAGCGCCTGACGCTGCCGGACAGTGATTTTGTCGATTTAGCGTGGAGTGAAGACCCCGCTCAGGCCAGCCACAAGCCACGGGTAGTGCTTTTTCATGGCCTTGAGGGAAGTTTCCACAGCCCTTATGCCCATGGCCTGCTGCAGGTGTGCAAAGCGCACGACTGGCTCGGCGTGGTGATGCACTTTCGCGGATGCAGCGGCGAACCCAACCGGCTGAATCGCATCTATCATTCCGGTGAAACCAGCGATGCGACGTTCTTTTTGCAGTGGCTGCGTGACGAATGGGGCACAGTGCCCACTGCCGCCGTCGGCTTTTCGCTGGGCGGCAATATGTTGGCTTATCTGATGGGCGAACAGGGCGACCGCTGTCTGCTGGATGCCGGGGTGGTGGTCTCAGCGCCGCTGATGCTGGAGCCCTGCAGCTTCAGGCTGGAACAGGGTTTTTCCCGCGTCTATCAGCACTATCTTTTAAACCTGCTGAAGCAGAATGCCGCGCGCAAGCTGATTGCCTGGCCGGGCACGCTGCCAGTGGATTTAGCCCAGCTGCGGGGGGTGAAAAAGCTGCGCGACTTTGATGATGCCATAACCGCCCGCGCCCACGGCTTTACGGATGCCACCGATTACTATCGGCGCTGCAGCGCCATGCCGCTACTACCCGGCGTGCGTAAACCTTTACTGATCATTCATGCCAAAGACGACCCCTTTATGACCGACGAGGTCATTCCTGACCCGGCGCAGTTGCCCTCCAGCGTGGAGTATCAACTGACGCAGTACGGCGGGCATGTGGGATTTGTCGGTGGAACCCTCTTCAGACCACAAATGTGGCTGGAACAGCGCATTCCGCAATGGCTCTCAACCTGGCTGGACAACTGACGTGATAATTCCCTGGAAAGACCTGGAAGCGGAAACGCTCGATAATCTGATTGAATCCTTTGTACTGCGCGAAGGCACCGACTACGGCGAGCAGGAGCGGTCGCTGGAGCAAAAAGTCAAAGACGTTCGCCGCCAGTTAAGCAGCGGCGAAGCGGTTCTGGTCTGGTCGGAACTGCACGAAACGGTCAACATCATGCCTCGCGGGCAGGTTACCGGTTAAAAAGCAGCGGAACGCCAGCGGCGCGGCTTATTGTTACCGGTTCGCGCAGCCAGAGAAGTGGCCGCTCTGGCTGAACGCTGCAGCACCTCACGCTGATTAACGCGGGTTAAAGTGCCATCACGCATCACCGGCTGCCCGTCAATGAACACATCCGTCACTTCATGCCCCAGCGCAGAGTAGACCAGCGCCGAAACCGGATGGTGGACCGGTGTCATTGCCGGATGGTCAGTGCCAATCACAATCACGTCGGCTTTTTTCCCCACCTCCAGCGATCCCACCAGGTGATCGAGGCCAATCGCCCTCGCTCCGTCGATGGTAGCCATTTCAATCACCTTCTCCGCCGTCATAATGGTCGGATCGCGATGCACCCCCTTCTGCATCAGCGCGGCAGTTTTCATCGCCTGGAACAGGTTGTGGTTGTTGCTGCTGGCCGGACCATCCGACCCCAGGCCAACGGTAATGCCAGCCGCCAGCATTTCCGGAATTGGCGGAATGCCGGATGCCAGGTAGAGATTGCTGCAGGGATTGTGCGAAACGCGCACATCATGATGTTTCAGGGCGCGGATATCTCGCGAACTGCACTGCACGCAATGCACCGCCAGCACATCCGGCCCGAGAAAGCCGATATCGCTTAAAAATTCGGTATCACTGCCCTGAAAACGCAACTGCGCCTGAGCGATTTCAAAGTCAGTCTCCGCCACGTGGGTGGTGATCAGCACACCGGTTTCGTCAGCCAGCGCACGGGTTCCGCGCAGCACCTTTTCATCCAGCGCCCAGATCATGCTGGGTGCCAGCCCGACTTTCACCCTGCCATCCGGGCGGTGATAGCGTTGAATAACCTGTCGCGCATCGGCCAGCGCCGCTTCCGGCGTTTCAATCAGCTCCTGCGGGATACCATGCTCCGCACCGGTGGTCAGAAATCCACGGCAGACATGCCCACGGACGCCGCTCAGCTCAAATGCTTCGATCACTTTCGCCGTCAGACCCGGCCGCGGATGGGCATACATAAAATCAACCAGCGAGGTCACCCCGGAGCGAATCGATTCCACGCAACCGTGCAGCGCGGCGGCAAACACATCCTCTTCGGTCAGTGCCACTGCGCTCGGTCCGGTCATGCAGGTGAACCACTTCTTCAGCACCATGTCATCCCCCAGCCCTTTCAGCAGCGTCTGGAAAAGGTGGGTATGGGTGTTCACCATGCCCGGCATGATGATGCTGTCTCGGCAGTCAATCACCTCAGCTTCCGGGTTGGCGGTCTGCAGACTCTGCCGCGTGCCGATAGCCGTAATCCGGTCACCGGCTATCAGCAAACTGGCCTGATGGAGAATGTCACGGTCCGGATTCATGGTGATGATCCAGCCGTCGGCAAGAAGGTAAGACACGGCGATTCCTTACAGTTGCGGCAGCAGCCCGCCCGATCCAACGACAAAGCCAAAACACTGCTGCACATTGTACAGCGTGGCATCCAGGCAAAATGCAGGCGAAGTGGTGGCGCTGCAATCTTCCAGCAGCAGGCAGTCATAGCCGTGGAAGTTGGCATCCTGCAGCGTGCACAGTACGCACTGATCGATGTTCACCCCGGCAAACAGCAGCGTGGTTACTCCCAGATTGCGCAGGATGCTATCCAGCTCGGTGTCCTGAAAGCCAGACATGCGGTATTTATTGACGCGGATATCACTTGCCGCGGGTCTGAGTTCATCAACCACCTCGGCGGCCCAGCTTCCTGCCTCAAGCACTGGCGCGCCTGATACAGGTAAAGGATCGCCCAGCCCCACGCTTTCGCCATCCGCGTTGTAGACGTGCAGCAGCGCCGGGCTGAGGTTCAGCCGGTCAGGGCGGTTGCCCCAGTTCAGCCAGATCACCGGCACTTCCGCTTCCCGCAGGCCGGGCAACAGAGATTGCAACGGTGCGATCGGCGCTCGCGCAGGGGTGACATCCACGCCAATATGTCCCAGCCAGCCTTCGGGATGGCAGAAGTCATTCTGCATATCAATCACCAGCAGCGCCGTGCGGTTAAGATCGAAAGTGACCTCCCGGCCACGGCTGGTCAGCGTCACCGGGTTGGACAGCACCGGCGCACGTACCATATCCACCTGCCCGACTGACACCCGCCACTGGTTATGCGCGGAACTGCCCAGAGGATTCCCTGCCATATCAGCCCCCGCTCAGCACGCGCAGATCTTCTTCGTCCAGCGTCACCGGCTGACCGCCACGGATCAGCTCGGCAAAGCCTTCGTTCGGCGTCATCACCGTCAGGGTGTAGAGCTTGCTCTTACCGGTGTTCTTGATCAGATGCTCATTGCCCGGATGCAGCAGCAGCGCATCACCCTGGCGAATAGTCACTTCATCGCCGTTACAACGCGCGATGCCTTCACCGTGTAAGACGAAGAAGAACTCGTGCGCATGGGCATGTTCATTCGGCGGTGTGGCACCGCCAACGGTGAAGATCTCCACCACGAAGATGTTCTCAATTCCGTCCTGTTGCTTGTCGAACAGCACGGCAAAGTAGTTAGTGTCCTGCGGACTGATGCGGAAGACCTGAGCCTCCGCGGGGTTGGTTAAGCGGAAATTTTTCATCCTTTACTCCTTCCGGTAAGGCTGGGTTAACGCCGCAGGCTGCACCGTCCTTCCGACCGCGCCGGACATGGCGAGAATGGTCAGCAGATAGGGCAGTGCCAGTAAGACCTGCGGCGGCAGGCTGCTTTCGAAAAGCTGCAGTGAGAGCTGTAGCGCATCGGCAGCCCCAAATATAAATGCCGCAATCATCGCTTTCACCGGGCTCCAGCGGCCAAAAATAACGATGGCGAGGGCGATAAAGCCCTGGCCGCTGACGATGTTGTCGCGGAACAGGCCAATCTGGGCGGTGACCAGATAGCTGCCAGCCAGCCCCGCGCCAAGGCAGGAGAGCAGCACGCCCCAGGTGCGGATGCGCAGCACGTTAAGCCCGGCAGCATGTGCCGCACGCGGGTTTTCGCCCACTGAACGCAGCGAGAGGCCAAAGCGCGTATGGAACAGGCCAAAGTGCGCCACCGCCACCAGCAGCAAAGTGAGGTAGAGGGGCAGAGGCTGAGTGAACAGCACCGGTCCGATCCCGGGAATTTCCGACAGTAGCGGCACATGAATTGGGTTAAGCATGGTGATGGTTGGGGAAGAAGCATCGCCCATTACCAGCGAATAGATCCAGGTCGCCACACCGCCAGCGAGGATATTAAAGACAATACCAATCACGATCTGACTGGCATGGGCCCGCAGATACAGAGCTGCCAGCAACACGCCCACCGTCAGCCCGGCCACGCCGCCAGCAATAAAGCCCAGCGCCGTCGATCCGCTGTAAACAGCCGTCATATAACTGGCGAGCGCTCCCATCAGGATGGTGCCCTCAATGCCAATATTCAGTACGCCAGCCCGCTCGGCATAGATTTCGCCCAAAGCGGCCAGCAGCACCGGCCCTGCCAGACGCACAGCAGCAGCAAGCCAGGTGATGATAAAAGCCGTATCGATATTCATCAGCGCGCTCATGATTTCTCCCCCGACAGCTGCTGCGCAGGAGTACGGCCTGGCCAGCGCAGCCGGTAATAGCGCAGGATGTCTCCGGCGAGGATCAGGATCACCACCAGGCTCTGCAGGATCAGCACCACTGAAGTTGGCAGGCCGGTTTGACGCTGCATCGCGCTGCCACCCACTTCAAGGCCGCCATACAGCACGGCAGTTGGGATCACCAGCAGCGGATTCAGCCTGGCGAGTAGCGCCACCACCACGCCAATAAAGCCCACGCCGCCGGACAACCCTTCCATCAGGCGGTGCTGCACGCCAAGCACGGTGCAAAGTCCGGCCAGCGCAGCAAGACCGCCGCCCAGCAGCACCGCGCTCATCTGCCTTTTGCCGACGGCGATGCCGCCATAGCGGGCTGCTTTTGGATTCAGCCCGCTGACGATGATTTCAAACCCTGCTGGCGTGGCGCGGATCAGCCACCAGACGTAAACCGTGGCGACCAGCGCAATGCCCAGTCCCCAGTGCGCACGCATCCCCTCCATGATGAAAGGCAGCCAGCTATCATGTGGCAAGCGTGGCGTTTGTGGCAGGTCACCCACCGCACGCATCGGGCCGGAGACCAGATACTGAATGAGAAAAACCGCCACGTAGTTCGCCATCAGCGAAATCAGCACGTCATTACCGCCAAACCGCACGCGCAGGAAGCCTACCCATCCCGCCCACAATGCCCCGGCGACAAAAGCGGCACAGATCACCGCAGGCCAATAACCCCAGCCAGGCAGCGCCCACGGCATGCTCTGTGGCGTTCCGGCCAGCGCAACCCAGCTGGCTGCCGCAGCGCCTACCAGGAAACAGCCTTCAAAGCCGATATAACCCAACCCGGCGCGCCAGATAACGATGGTTCCCAGCGCAATCAGGATTAATGGTGTGGCCTGCACCAGCGTTTGCCCAAAGCCCCGCAGCGAGCCAAAAGCCTCACTGAACAAAAATTGATAAGCGCTGAAAGGGTTGCCGCCAAAGGGTATAAACAGCAGCCCGGCAATAACAAATGCCGCCAGCATCGCGCCTGAGGTGGTGGCGATCACGGCGGTGGAAGAGTCCACAGGGGCGAGTCGTTTTTCAAGCAGCCTGCTCATCGTCTGCTCCTGTTAATGTGCCGCCCGCCATCAGTTCACCCAGCTTTTCCGCCGTGGCGTCAGAGGCATCCAGCACGCCAGCTACCTGGCCGCCATACATCACCGCGATGCGGTCGGAAAGGTTGAGAATTTCTTCCAGTTCGGCGGAGATCATCACAATCGCACAACCGCTGTCACGGGCAGCCAGCAGCCCCTGCCAGACCGCTTCCACAGCGCCGACATCCAGCCCTCGGGTAGGTTGCTCAACCACCAGCAAACGGGGTTTGCGGGCGACTTCACGTCCCAGGATAAGTTTTTGCAGGTTGCCGCCGGAGAGTTTGCCCGCCTCGAAATCAGTATCCGGCGTGCGGACTTTGAAGTGGTCGATGATGGCACGGGCGTGACGGACAATCTTTTTGCGGTCCAGCAGCCAGCCACGGGCATGCGTGAACGACTGCTGGGCACCGAGCATGGCATTGTCCGCTATCGACAACGAGGTGACCGAACCGACTCCGCGACGGTCAGCGGGAATAAAACCGATCCCCTTCGCCCGGCGTGCGGCTGGTGAGAGCGCTGAAATATCTTCCCCGGCGAGTAAAATTCGTCCCGCCTCAATTTCCCGCAGATTAAGCAGCGCATCCGCCAGCTCAGACTGGCCGTTGCCATCCACTCCGGCAATGCCGAGTATTTCTCCGGCGGCGACTTTCAGCGAGGCGCGCCAGATTTTTTGCTGACCGGTTTCATCCCGCAGCGCGATGCTGTCCACATGCAGGATCTCCTCGCCACGCTGGCACGGGGTTTTCTCCACCCGCAGCACCACATCACGCCCCACCATGCGGCGAGCCAGATCGGTTTCGGATGTGTCGTCCACCGCCACCGTTTCAATCATCCTGCCACCGCGCATCACGGAAACGCGATCCGCCACGGCCATAATTTCATAGAGCTTATGCGTCACTATCACCACCGAGCGTCCTTCTTCCCGTAGCGAGTGAAGCGTGGCAAACAGCCCCTCTTTTTCCTGCGGCGTCAGCACGGCGGTAGGTTCATCGAGGATCAATACTTGCGCATCGCGATACAGCAACTTGAGGATTTCTACCCGCTGCTGGACCCCGATTGGCAAATGCTGAATTTTTGCCCAGGGATCGACCGCCAGTCCGTGGCGATCGGAAAGCGCCTGTAACCGTAGCGCTGCCGCCTGCAAGTCCAGGCGGCAGCTGCGGGTTTCCTTCAGGCCAAGGATCACGTTCTCCACCACGGTCATCGGCTGGACCAGCATAAATTCCTGATGGACCATGCCAATGCCGTGCGCGATGGCATCCCCCGGATCGCGGAGGATCACCGGCTGCCCGTCGATAACAATTTCGCCCTCGTCGGGTTGATACAGCCCGTACAGGATCTGCATCAGGGTACTTTTCCCCGCGCCGTTCTCACCGAGCAGCGCATGGATTTCCCCTGCGGCGACATTCATCGACACGCAGTCATTCGCCGTGACGCGCGCAAATCGCTTGGTCACTTTGTTTAACGCTACGCGGGGCTGCATCGCTACCATCACCTCAGGTTTGCTCACACTTTCGGCACGATGGTGCCATTATCCAGCTGCTGCCAGATGGCAGTGAATTTCTGCCATACCTCAGCGCTGACCAGCTTGCTGTTGTACTGCTCTTTACCGTGCACCACAGACCAGGCTTTTGCCACCGTCGGTGCCCACTCTTTGCCACCGAGGAAGGCGTTATTCGCCACGGAATGGCCGACTTCTTCCACCATCCAGTCAAGGTTCTGCTTCAGGCTGCAGGCAATGTACGCCGGGGAAACATCCATCTGATCGGCATAGCAGCCGATGGCTTTAACTTTCGCGGCGGCAGCACCCTGCAGCGCACCCAGCCCGGTCACATCAGCGGCATGCCAGATCACGTCGGCTCCGTTGCCGATCATGGTAGTTGCCGCTTCCCGGCCCTTCGCTGCGTTATCGTAATCACCAGTGACCACGCCCAGCCCTTTCACGCCTGGGCGGGTTTTCTCGGCACCGGCAATAAAGGCACGCATCATCGCCTGTTGTGTTGGATTATCACCGCCGCCGACAAAACCGACCGCTTTACCTTTATCGGAAATCAGAGCTGCCAGAGCGCCTGCGGCATAAGCCGCCTGCAGATAGGCAAGATTGACGTATTCCACATTGCCCGGCGCGGTTTCATCCGGCTTAAAGGTTGAAGCGAAGAAGTGGGTATCCGGGTAGTCAGGGGCAATTTCGGCAAACGCCGAGCCGTATTCAAAGCTGTGGCCGATAATCAGCGAGTAACCGTCGTCGGCATAGCCGCGGATCACCTGCTCCATCTGCGCCTGCGGCACGCTTTCGCTGTAAGCCACGGTGAAACCTTCTTTTTTCAGCGCCTGGAGCCCCTGATACGCCAGCATGCTCCAGCCGCCATCGGCAACGGAACCCGGCAACAACAATGCGATTTTGATGCTCTTATCCGCGGCCAGCGCTTTACGAGAAAGTAACGGCGCCAGAGCCGGTAACATCACCGCGCCCGCCAGCATCTTTGCAAATCCCCTGCGACTTACACCTGCCATTTTTATGCCCCCTCAACTGAAGATTGTTCAGTTATGCCGCGATTTTCGTTACCTTAAAAGCACAGTTTTTCGTACTCAACGATGCCTTAAAGGCAACACTACGGAGTCGTCATGCTTCAGCATCGCCTGTGGACCTATCTGGATGAAGTGGCGCGCAGCGGGTCAATCCGTAAAGCGGCCAGCAGACTGCATATTTCAGCTTCCGCCATTAACCGGCAAATCCTCGCGCTGGAAGAAGAACTCGGCACCCCGTTGTTCCAACGCCTGCCACGCAAAATGGTGCTGACGGCCGCCGGAGAAGTGTTGATCCACCACGTCCGCCAGACATTTAAAGAGCTGGAATGGGCGCAGATTAAGATTGAGGAGCTGAAGGGGCTGCGGCGTGGCGAAGTCACGGTAGCGATGATGAGCGGGCTGGCGGCCAATCTGATCCCCCGCGTGGCCGCTGAATTCCGGCGGGCAAATCCCAGGGTAAAATTAGTCCTGCGGCAGATGACCACCGGTCACGACATTACCAGCGCGGTGGAGTCGGGCGAGGCAGATTTAGGGCTGGGATTCGATTTTGATTTACCCCCTTCCCTCCGTACGCTGGGCAGTGCGGTCGGAAGGCTTGGGGCGGTGGTGGCACCCGGCCATCCACTGGCGGATAAAACCAGCCTGCGCCTGAGCGACTGCGTGCCCCATTCGCTGGTGATTGCCGACAAGTCGATGGTGATCCGCCCTTATCTGAACGATCTGTTCTCTCGGGCATCAGTGACCGTGCACCCGGTCATTGAAACCAATTCGATCGAGGTGATGCGTCAGGCGGCGATGGTCGACCAGGCGCTGACCTTCCTGACGCCGTTTGATATTGAGTTCGATCTGCGCAGCGGCAGGCTGATCTATATTCCGGTGCGCGAGCTGGCGCAGCGCACACAGAATCTGATGCTGATTGGGCATGATCGGGGCACCAGTGCGATTGGCAGCGTGCTGGCGGAGACCATCAAGGCAATGATGAGCCAGATGGCTTAGCGGACTTCAGCGTGCCGGAGCGGCCTTAAATCTCACGGTAAGGAAAGCGGGCAATACGGCATGCTGAAATGCGTGGCATGCCGCCTGCTGAAGGCATACTCTATTTTGACTGGTAAGGTGGCCGGTAAGCCTGCACCTCACGGATCAGCTTAATCAGCGCCTCAGCCGCCCGCCGGGTTTCGATTTTGCCGCGTTCGGCATCCGCAGCTGCGGCGTTACCGGTGGTGCCGGAAGGATGCAGATCCTCCGCCATCCAGCCAAAGCCCACGCCCCCTTCCGGGGTAAGGATGCCGCCAGTTTCCGCTAGTGCCACCGAGGCGGATACAAAATCCTCTGCATATTTCATCTGCACCAGATCCGGATGAAGATGCAGCATCACACTGGTTTCCGACTCACCGCCATGAATACCGTGCTGCCGCTCGTGTTCACTGAACAGATCGCTGGAGTCGATGGTACGGAACCAGCTGGCTCCGACGGCAAATACTCCCAGTTCAATGCGCAGCTGGCGGCAGACAATCTCCATCAGCTGCGGCTGGCCGCCATGCGAATTCCAGAAAATCAGCTTGCGGATCCCGGCGCGCCAGGCGCTTTTTGCCACTTCAAACCACACTTTGCCCAGCACATCATAAGGAAGGGTCAGCGTGCCAGGGTAATTGAGATGCTCATCAGATTTGCCGACCGGCAGTGCGGGAAGGATCAGCACCGGGAGATCTGCAGGCATCATGCCGACCGCTTCGGCAACGATCCCGGCATTAATCGCGGCATCCACCCTGACTGGCAGATGCGGGCCATGCTGCTCCACTGCGCCAATCGGCAGCACCGCAACAATCTTGTCCATCTCCAGCTCGCTGAATTCACGGGTCGAGAGATCCCACCACCAGCGTGACGAAGGCATATTCATTGAAAGTTATCTCCTGCACTGTTTTGTACAGTCTGAGCAATTTGGTGCGCTAAATGAAGCAGCAAAAATGCGGCGGCGCGTTGCTTTTTTGGCATCGGAGAGGGGCAAAGGTGACACCCGTGCGCTAAACATGATACCAATGCTGGATCGATATGATCTTTCTCAGGGAGCTAACATGTCTGCCAAACATCCGGTGATTGCCGTGACCGGTTCCAGCGGCGCGGGAACCACCACAACCAGCCTGGCCTTCCGCAAAATTTTTCAGCAGCTTAACCTGCATGCCGCCGAAGTGGAGGGGGACAGCTTTCACCGCTATACCCGGCCTGAGATGGATATGGCAATCCGCAAAGCGCGCGATATGGGCCGACACATCAGTTATTTTGGCCCTGATGCCAACGACTTCGCGCTGCTGGAGCAAACCTTCCAGGAATACGGCAAAAGCGGCAGCGGCAAGTCGCGCAAGTATCTGCATACCTATGATGAGGCGGTGCCGTGGAACCAGGTGCCGGGAACCTTCACGCCGTGGCAGCCGCTGCCGGAGCCGACTGATGTGTTGTTCTATGAAGGGCTGCACGGCGGGGTGGTAACACCGCAGAACAATGTGTCACAGCATGTGGATCTGCTGGTTGGCGTGGTGCCTATCGTTAACCTGGAGTGGATCCAGAAGCTGGTGCGTGATACCAGTGAACGCGGCCACTCGCGTGAAGCGGTAATGGACTCGGTAGTGCGTTCTATGGAGGATTACATCAACTTCATCACTCCGCAGTTCTCGCGCACGCACATTAACTTCCAGCGCGTCCCGACCGTTGATACCTCCAATCCGTTCGCCGCACGGGGCATCCCGTCGCTGGATGAAAGTTTTGTGGTGATCCACTTTCAGGGACTGGAAGATATCGACTTCCCCTATCTGCTGGCGATGCTGCAGGGTTCTTTTATCTCTCACATCAACACGCTGGTGGTACCTGGCGGCAAAATGGGGCTGGCGATGGAGCTGATCATGGGGCCGCTGGTGCAACGGTTAATCGAAGGGAAGAAGATAGAGTAGTGCCCCGACAGTGCGGGGCTCGGGATATTTTACAGCTCAATCACTTCATAGCTGTGAGTGATCTCCACACCTTTGCCCAGCATCAGCGCAACGGAGCAATATTTTTCTGCTGAGAGATCGACAGCGCGGGACACAGCTTTATCGCCCAATGCGTTACCCGTTACGATAAAATGCAGATTGATATGGGTGAAGAGACGCGGAGCCTCTTCACGCCGTTCGGAGGTCAACTTAACCTCACAGTCTTTAACATCGTGACGGCCTTTTTGCAGGATTGAAACCACGTCAATCGCGCTACAACCGCCCGCTGCCATCAACACCATCTCCATCGGGCTGGGTGCTTTATCCCCTGAGTTGCCATCCATCAGCACCTGATGTCCTGATGAGGATTCTCCCAAAAAGGTCAGCCCTTCCACCCATTTGACACGTGCCTGCATAACAAACTCCTCTAATTCATTCAGTTAACACCAGATTACGCTTTAGCAACAAAAACGGCAATGCAGCAGATTTCGCACTATGCTGAAGCGAGACAACAGAAGACACTCGTGCAAAGCTGTGCTACAAACAAGGCTGTAATACTTTCGTCAGTACTCTACAAGCTTTGACGAAACGGAACGACATAACGAGCCTGGCTTCCCACAGAAGCCGAATAAATTTCCTGACAGGGAAACGCTTGACTATTTCAACGCCTGACAGGGAACTCTGCCCCTGTATTTAAGGCACGATGACAACAGAGGATAACAGCGAATGGTTCTCGGCAAACCGCAAACAGACCCGACACTTGAATGGTTCCTGTCACATTGCCATATTCATAAGTATCCATCCAAAAGCACGCTGATTCACCAGGGTGAGAAAGCGGAAACCCTCTACTACATCGTCAAAGGCGCGGTAGCGGTGCTGATCAAGGATGAAGAAGGCAAAGAGATGATCCTCTCTTACCTCAATCAGGGCGATTTTATTGGCGAGCTTGGCCTGTTCGAAGAGGGTCAGGAGCGCAGTGCGTGGGTACGGGCAAAAACCGCGTGCGAAGTCGCTGAAATTTCCTATAAGAAATTCCGCCAGCTGATCCAGGTGAACCCCGACATTCTGATGCGTCTCTCTTCGCAGATGGCGCGCCGCCTGCAGGTAACGTCCGAGAAAGTGGGCAATTTAGCTTTCCTCGATGTGACTGGTCGCATCGCGCAAACCCTGCTCAATCTGGCTAAACAGCCGGATGCCATGACTCACCCTGACGGAATGCAGATCAAAATCACCCGTCAGGAGATCGGCCAGATTGTTGGCTGCTCCCGTGAAACCGTTGGGCGTATTTTGAAAATGCTGGAAGATCAGAACCTGATCTCGGCGCACGGTAAAACTATCGTTGTCTACGGCACACGCTAACCGGCTCTGATCCTCGGCGCAACAGTCTCTGTTGCGCCTTTTTATTTGGTACGGAGTGATGTGGCGTCGAATCATTTATCACCCTGAAGTCAACTACGCACTGCGCCAGACGCTGGTGCTCTGTTTACCGGTTGCTATCGGATGGCTGCTGGGCGATTTGCAAAAGGGATTGCTGTTCTCCTTAGTCCCGGCCTGCTGCAACATCGCCGGTCTTGATACCCCGCATAAACGCTTTTTCAAACGCCTGATCGTGGGCGGTAGCCTGTTTGCCTCCAGCAGCTTTCTGATCCAGTACCTGGGTGCACACCAGGTTCCCCTGCCCGCTATTTTGTTCGTGATGGCGATGCTGCTCGGCGTGACCGGAGAGATCAGCCCGCTGCACGGACGACTGCTGCCCGGCTCGCTGATTGCGGCGATCTTCACCCTCAGCCTGGCGGGAAGGATGCCAATCTGGCAGCCGCCGATGCTCTACGTACTGGGCACGGTCTGGTACGGCGTCTTCAACTGGTTCTGGTTCTGGCTGTGGAAAGAGCAGCCGATGCGCGAAACGCTGAGCCTGCTGTATCGGGAGCTGGCCGGTTACTGTGAAGCTAAATATACCCTGCTGACTAAACTCACCGATCCGGAAAAAGCCCTGCCGCCGCTGCTGGCCCGTCAGCAGAAAGCGGTCGATCTGATCACCACCTGCTACCAGCAAATGCACATGCTGGCCGCCAATAACGATAATCATCACAAGCGGCTGACCCGCGCCTTTCAGGTGGCGCTGGATTTGCAGGAGCATATCTCCGTCAGCCTGCATCAGCCGGAAGAGGTGCAGAAGCTGGTGGAACAGAGCCACGCCGAAGCGGTGATCCGCTGGAACGCCCAGACCATTGCGGCCAGGCTGCGCGAGCTGGCAGACGATATCCTTTATCATAAGCTGCCTGAGCGATTTACCATGGATAAGCAGCTTCAGGCGCTGGAAAAAATTTCCCGCCAGCACCGGGACAATCCGGTCGGCAACTTCTGTTATTACCACTTCAGCCGCATTGCCCGCGTCCTGCGCACTCAGCGCCCACTTTATCAGCGCGACCTGATGGCCGACCGCCAGCGCCGTCTGCCGCTGCTCCCGGCCATAAGAAGTTATCTGTCGCTGACGTCCGCCGCGCTGCGCACCGCCGCCCGTTTTGCGGTGATGCTGACCTTTGCCAGCTCGCTGGCGCTGTTCTTTAACCTGCCCAAGCCCTACTGGATTTTGATGACGGTGATGTTTGTCAGTCAGAACGGTTACAGCGCCACCAGAGTCCGGATCCAGCACAGAGCGCTGGGGACCCTTGCCGGGCTGATTATCGCTGCCGTTACTCTGCGGCTGCAGGCCCCGGAGCCTCTGGTGCTGCTGGTGATGCTGGCAATCACCCTGATCAGCTACCTGTTTATCCGTAAGTTCTACGGCTGGGCGATGATTGGCTTTACCGTCACGGCGGTTTACTCCCTTCAACTGCTGTCACTGAACGGGGCTGATTTCCTGCTGCCGCGCCTGATGGATACGCTGATGGGCTGCCTGATTGCCTTTGGCGGCATGATCTGGCTGTGGCCGCAGTGGCAAAGCGGGCTGCTGCGGCAGAATGCGCACGATGCGCTGGAAGCCTATCAGGGAGCGCTGCAGATGCTGCTGGGCAACGAGCAGGACCCGGTAAAGCTGGCTTACCAGCGTATGCGGGTCAATCAGGCTCATAACGCCCTCTTTAACTCGCTGAATCAGGCGATGCAGGAGCCCGGTTTCGATTCGAGTTATCTGGCAGACATGAAGCTGTGGGTGACGCACAGCCAGTTTATCGTTGAGCACATCAACGCGATGACCATCCTCGCGCGTGAGCATACCATGCTGACGTCATCGCTGGCGGAGCGGTATTTGCAGTCCTGTGAGATTGCGTTACAGCGCTGCCAGCAGCGACTGGAATATGACGGCCCCAGCTCTGACACTAACGTGCTGGATGGCCAGGGAGAAATTCAGCAGGGTCCGGTGACCATTCTGGAAAGGCACGTGCAGCGCATATTGGGACATCTCAGCGTGATGCACACCATCTCATCACTGGCATGGTTCAATCGCCCACATCACGGGCGCTGGCTGTCGCGGCGCTTGAGAAAATAGACCCGATCGCTCAGGCCCCTGTTTGCTACAAACTCAAGGCGCAGGGAGTATGTTAACAACCTCGCCGTTTGCGTGCCTTAACCGGCCAGCACTTTCTCCACCGCGACGGCAAAGCGCCCCATCCCCTCTTCAATATCAGCCGGTTCGATCACCAGTGAAGGCGCAAAGCGGATCACATCCGTTCCTGCGTTAAGGATCATCACCCCTTCCGCCGCTGCAGCATTCAAAATGTCACGAGCCTTACCGGCATACTGTGGCTTGAGAGCCGCGCCAATCAGCAAGCCTTTGCCACGGATTTCACTGAACAGATCCAGCTTCGCGTCGATTGCTTTCAGCGCAGTGACAAACTGCTGGCGACGGGTTTCCACGCCGCTCAGCACTTCTTCGGTGTTGATGATATCCAATGCTGCTTCGGCCACCGCACAGGCCAGTGGGTTACCGCCGTAAGTGGTGCCATGCACGCCCGGTGACATGGTGGAGGCAATTGCATTAGTGGTCAGCATCGCACTGACCGGGAAGCCGCCGCCCAGCGCTTTTGCGGTGGTCAGAATGTCCGGCTCCACGCCGTAATGCTCGTAAGCAAACAGTTTGCCGCTGCGGCCCATGCCGCTCTGCACTTCATCCAGCACCAGCAGTGCCTGATGCTCATCACACAACTGGCGCAGGCCCTGCATAAACTCCGGCGTGGCAGGCATAATACCGCCTTCACCCTGGATTGGCTCCACCACGATGGCGCAGGTGTGATCATCGATAACCGCTTTGACCGCAGCCAGATCGTTAAACGGCACGTGGAGGATATCCGCCGGTTTCGGACCGAAGCCGTCCGAGTATTTCGGCTGCCCACCAACGGAAACGGTAAACAGCGTCCGCCCGTGGAAGGCGTTGTGGAAAGCGATGATTTTGCTCTTGTAAGGCGAATGGCGTTTTGAGGCGTAATAGCGGGCCAGCTTGAAAGCGGCTTCGTTCGCTTCACCGCCGGAGTTAGCAAAAAACACGCGATCGGCAAAAGTCGCTGCAATCAGTTTGCTGGCGAGGCGCAGCGCAGGTTCGTTGGTGAAGACGTTGCTGGTGTGCCACAGCGTCTCTCCCTGGCTTTTTAAGGCTTCCACCAGCGCCGGATGGCAGTGGCCCAGCGCAGTCACCGCGATACCGCCGGAAAAGTCGATATACTCTTTCCCCTGCTGGTCCCAGACCCGGCTGCCTTTGCCCTTCACCGGCACAAACTGAGCTGGTGCATAAACAGGCAGGATCACCTCATCGAACGTCGCCCGCGTTACCGCTAATTTATCCGCTGCCATTGACTACCTCATCTGTTTTTTTTACGTTGCAGGAAGTGAAATTATAATCACAAAATATGCATAAAAAATCAATCAAAGGAAACTTTTTCACTGCCGGAGGAAATTTTCCAGCAGCTGGTGTCCCTGCTCGCTGAGAATGCTTTCCGGATGGAACTGCACCCCTTCCAGCGGCAGATGACGATGGCGGAACCCCATAATCTCGTCAGGCTTGCCATCGCGCAGTGTCCAGGCGGTCATTTCAAATTCCGCCGGAAGGGACTCTTTCTCCACAATCAGCGAATGGTAGCGCGTCACCGTCAGCGGATGTTTCAGGCCGGAAAAGACGCCCCCATCATTATGCTCAATCGCCGACGTTTTGCCGTGCATCACTTCCCTGGCCCGTATCACCCGCGCACCAAAAGCCTGCGCGATAGCCTGGTGACCCAGGCAGACGCCGAGGATTGGCAGTTTTCCGGCGAACTCCGCAATCGCCGCCAGTGAAATACCCGCCTCGTCCGGCGTACAGGGACCGGGAGAGATCACCAGCTTTTCCGGCCGCAGGGTGGCAATTTTATCCAACGTCAGCTCGTCATTACGCCGGACCAGCACCTCTTCCCCCAGCTCACAGAAGTACTGACAGAGGTTCCAGGTAAAAGAGTCATAGTTATCAATAAGCAGCAGCATCGGCACTCCGGACCGGTTTGGAAGGCCGCTATTCTACGCATTTTCCGGCCGTTCGCTTACCACTTTGCCAAACGCCGCCGTGAGTAAAGCGAGATCGCCCGCCAGGCTGGTTTCAACCGCCGTATGCCAGCTTGCGGGGTCAATTTGCCGCCACTGGATATCGTAACCGCCATGGATGATCAGCTGCTCAAAGAACAGCCGTAGCGCACGGCCGTTACCGCGCAGGAAAGGATGTAAAACCGTCAGTTCGCAGTAATACCATGCCAGCCTCTCCACCAGCTGGTTTACCGGCAGGTCAGCCACGCCGATCTCCTCTTCCAGCGCCTGCATCAGCGCATTACCCTCTTTCTCGATATATTCGAAGTGGCAACAGGGTGTGTCGCCCAGTTGAATATCGACGCTGCGAAGTTCGCCCGCCCGATCGAGAACATCATGGAACAGTGCGCGGTGCAAAGCTCGCAGATGTGGCAGCCCCGGATTGGGTGCGCCGAGATCGAGAGTGGTACCGCCCAGCAGGAAACTGGCGAGGAAATTTGCGTCCTGACGTTGCTGCCAGAGGGAAGTTTTTTGCTTATCGGTTAGCTTTCCGGACATGCTGCCTCCTTTGACGGGGTCATCACTGCGTTGTGCAGACTTTCTGCACTAATTATAAGCAGCAATCCCCCGTCAGGAGGATTTATGGCAGGACTTTCGCGGAAAGGATCACTACCGGCTTCACCGGGACATTCTGGTAAGGGCCGACGTTCTGCGACTGAACCTGAGAAATTTTGTCTGCCACATCCTGTCCTTTGACAACTTTACCGAACACGGCATAGCCGAAGTCACGCTGACCGTGGTCAAGGAAGGCGTTATCCGCAACGTTGATAAAGAACTGGCTGGTGGCGCTGTCTTTGTCGGCGGTGCGGGCCATAGAGATAGTGCCGCGCTTGTTCAGTAAACCGTTGTCCGCTTCGTTTTTAATCGGCGCGTTGGTCGGTTTCTGCTGCATGTCAGCGGTAAAACCGCCGCCCTGCACCATAAAACCAGGGATTACGCGATGAAAAGTGGTGTTGTTGTAGAATCCACTGTTGACGTAATCAACGAAGTTTTTTGTTGAAACCGGGGCCTTCTGATTATTGAGTTCCAGCTCAATATTGCCGGCTGACGTGGTCAGCAATACGTGAGTATCTCCCTTCGCAGCCATCGCGGAAGCGGAAATCGTGGACAGCGCGAAAACAGTGGCAACCGCTGTCAAAGTACGTTTTAACATGAAAGATTCCTTACTTAGGGCTACAGGCCAGAAAAACAAAGTTGATTCTAAAGAGGCGCTTACCAACGCGCCAGCGTTTTACCTTAATTTACTTGTCACATTTTGACCGCAACCGATTCCCTGCAGCGAAAATGGTGAT
Source organism: Erwinia sp. 009765445 (assembly GCF_058137865.1). Lineage (NCBI taxonomy): Bacteria > Pseudomonadati > Pseudomonadota > Gammaproteobacteria > Enterobacterales > Erwiniaceae > Erwinia > Erwinia sp. 009765445. Next base: position 187,293 of record NZ_JBYUWC010000008.1, on the reverse strand, counting down.
ACTCATCACGAAACTCATGAATATGAAACGAAATGTTTCATTATTTATTTATGGCGATCACTAAAATCGCTAAACTGCCGACGCTTACCATGAGCGTCATGCTTCACGATCCCTCAGACTCACAGGTTCCACTATGACTAATCGCGATCGAATCGGGCTTACCTGGATCAGCTTTTTCTCCTATGCGCTGACCGGCGCAGTTGTGATTGTTACCGGCATGGTGCTGGAAAATATTGCGGATTATTTCCACCTGCCAGTCGCGCAGATGAGCAATACCTTTACCTTCCTTAACGCCGGTATTCTGGTGGCAGTGTTCCTGAATGCCTGGCTGATGGAGATCATCCCGATGAAGCGCCAGCTGATATTCGGCTTTGTGCTGATGGTGCTGGCGGTGCTGGGGCTGATGACCAGCCACAGCCTGAGCGTCTTCTCGCTGTGTATGTTCGTGCTGGGCGTGGTCAGTGGTATCACCATGTCGATCGGCACCTTCCTGATCACCCATCTGTATGAAGGACGGCAACGCGGCTCGCGCCTGCTGTTCACCGACTCCTTCTTCAGTATGGCAGGAACCATTTTCCCGATCATCGCCGCGGCTATCCTCGCACGTTCTCTGCCATGGTACTGGGTGTATGCCTGCATTGGCGTGATTTATGTGGCGATTTTCGTGCTGGCGTTATGTTTTGAGTTCCCGATGCTGGGCAAAAAGGCCGCGAGCCAGCAGACGGCTGAAAAGGAAAAATGGGGGGTTGGCGTGCTGTTCCTGTCGATTGCCGCCCTGTGCTACATCCTTGGTCAGCTGGGCTTTATCGGCTGGGTGCCGCAGTATGCCACTAAAAATATGGGCATGGACCTGACTCAGGCCGGTGGGCTGGTGGGCAACTTCTGGACCTCTTACATGATCGGTATGTGGGCGTTCAGCGCCATTCTGCGCTTCTTCGATCCGCAGCGCATCGTGACCGTGCTGGCTCTGCTGGCGACCGTACTGATGTACTGGTTTGTCAGCAGCAGCGATGCTTCCATGCTGAAGTGGATTATGATCAGCCTGGGCTTCTGCTCCAGCGCTATCTACACCACCATCATCACGCTGGGCTCGCTGCAGACCAAAGTTTCCTCGCCGAAGCTGGTGAACTTTATTCTGACCTGCGGCACCGTGGGCACCATGCTGACCTTCGTGGTCACCGGCCCGATTGTGGAAAAAAGTGGGCCGCACGCGGCGCTGATGACTACCACCGGACTGTACGCGGTGGTGTTCGTGATGTGTCTGTTGCTGGGCTTCGTCAGCAAGCATAAACAGCCCGGACATATGTCCTTGCACTGACAGTTGCAGACGAAAAAGCCGGGATTTCCCGGCTTTTTTCCTCCATTCCCGGCTACCTTTTAAAATCTACGTACTCGCTTTCAGCCAGATGGATGGTGGTCTCCGCCGGTTTAGTTTCCGCAATCACCCTGCCGTGGCGGATTGAATAGCGGGTTGGTACCTGGCGGCGCAGCGCATCAAAGCCATTTTCAGCAGGTAAAATAATCAGGTTGGCGCTGTTGCCAGTCTGGATGCCGTAATCCTTCAGCTGCATTGTTCTGGCACTGTTATCGGTGATCAGCTTGATCCCCTCATCCAGCTGGCCGTAGCCCATCAGCTGGCAGACATGCATCCCCATCTGCAATACCTGAAGCATATTGGCGGTCCCCAGCGGATACCAGGGATCGAACACGTCGTCATGCCCGAAGCAGACGTTGATATCGGCCTCCAGCATCTCCTTCACTCGCGTGATACCACGGCGTTTCGGATAGGTATCAAAACGGCCCTGCAGGTGGATATTCACCAGCGGGTTGGCAACGAAATTAATACCGGACAGCTTCAGCAGACGGAACAGGCGTGAAGTATAAGCCCCGTTATAGGAGTGCATGGCGGTGGTATGGCTGGCGGTTACTCGCGCACCCATTTTCTCGCGCAGCGCCAGAGCGGCGACGGTTTCCACAAAGCGTGACTGCTCATCGTCAATTTCGTCACAATGCACATCGACCATGCGTTGATACTTCTGCGCCAGCGCGAAGGTTTTGTGCAGTGACTCGACACCGTATTCGCGGGTAAATTCAAAATGTGGAATGGCCCCGACCACATCCGCTCCTAACTTTAACGCCTCTTCCAGCAGCGCTTCGCCGTCCGGATAGGAGAGAATACCCTCCTGTGGAAAAGCGACCAGCTGGATATCGACCCACGGCGCCATCTCCTCTTTCACCTCCAGCATCGCCCGCAGCGCTATCAGCGAGGGATCGGAAACGTCAACGTGGGTACGAACATGCTGAATACCGTTAGCAATCTGCCACTTCAGCGTCTGCCGGGCGCGCATCTTCACGTCTTCATGGCTCAGGAGAGCCTTGCGCTCGGCCCAGCGTTCAATCCCTTCAAACAGCGTGCCGGATTCGTTCCAGGCCGGTTCACCCGCCGTCTGCGTAGTATCAAGATGGATATGGGGTTCTATATAGGGTGGGAAGGCCAGGCCCCCTTCCGCATCCAGCGAGCCCTCAACGGACGCATTTTGCGGCTGTGGCGAGAGAGAGGCTATTTTGCCGTCGCGGATAGCGATCTGCCATAACCCTTCGCGCCAGGGTAAACGAACGTGATTAATCCATTTCAAATGAACAGCCTGCATGGAAACGCTCCTCAACGTCAGTAGTCTCTGTTAACCATACCACTGTTTTGAGGCCGTGCACGGCTGATTGGTCTGGATGCTGATTTGGCCTCGCAAAGTAAAGCCGAAGAATATCCGCAGGTTAGTAAAAACATCGGGAAATCAGCAATCTACCCATAAAGGAGTATTTAAAAAACGTATTGATGTACATCAATACCCCCTCTGCTTTGCGCGCTATTGTAGCGGCATAATTTTGCAATGTGAGGCAAAAATGAGCACCCGACTCGTCATTATTGGCAACGGCATGGTTGGACATCGTCTGATCGAAGAACTGGTTGAGAAAGCCGTTCCAGGCCAGTTTGCCATCACCGTTTTTTGCGAAGAACCCCGCGTGGCCTACGACCGCGTGCACCTCTCCGCCTATTTCTCCCATCATACTGCTGAAGAGCTGTCGCTGGTTTCTGAAGGCTTTTACCAGAAGCACAATATAGAAGTGCTGGTTGGTGAACGCGCCATCACCCTGAACCGCAAGGAAAAGGTGATCTACTCCAGCACCGGCCGCGCCGTCTACTACGACAAACTGGTGCTGGCTACTGGCTCCTATCCGTGGGTTCCGCCGATTAAAGGGGCTGAAGGTCAGGACTGCTTCGTTTATCGCACCATTGAAGACCTCAACGCGATTGAAGCCTGCGCACGCCGCAGCAAACGTGGCGCTGTGGTGGGCGGTGGCTTGCTGGGGCTGGAAGCGGCGGGCGCGCTGAAGAACCTCGGCATTGAAACCCATGTGATCGAATTTGCCCCGGTGCTGATGGCCGAACAGCTGGATCCCATGGGTGGACAGCAGCTGCGACAGAAAATCGAACGGATGGGCGTGTTCGTTCATACCAGCAAAAACACTCAGCAGATCGTCGACCGCCCCGGTGGGGGCAAAACCATGGAGTTTGCCGACGGCAGCGAGCTGGAGATCGATTTTATTGTCTTCTCTACCGGTATTCGCCCGCAGGATAAACTCGCCCGCCAGTCAGAGCTGCCGTTAGGCCAGCGCGGCGGCGTGCTGATCAACGATCAGTGCCAGACTGAAGACCCGGACATCTATGCCATCGGCGAATGCGCCGCCTGGCAGAACCGCATCTATGGTCTGGTGGCTCCGGGCTATAAGATGGCGCAGGTGACCGCAGACAAGCTGCTGGGCAACGACAATGCTTTCGTTGGGGCGGATATGAGCGCCAAACTGAAGCTGATGGGTGTGGATGTCGGCGGGATAGGTGATGCCCATGGCCGCACCGAAGGCGCGCGCAGCTATGTTTATCTCGATGAGAACAAAGAGGTGTACAAGCGTCTGGTGGTCAGCGCCGACAACAAGACCCTGCTTGGCGCGGTGCTGGTTGGCGATACCAGTGACTACGGCAATCTGCTGCAGCTGATGCTCAATGCCATTGAGCTGCCGGAGCACCCGGACACGCTGATCCTCCCGGTACATGCGGGCAGCAAACCGGCCATCGGCGTTGAATCACTGCCTGAAACAGCACAGATTTGCTCATGCTTCGACGTGACCAAAGGCGACCTGGTCAAAGCCATTCAGAACGGTTGCCACACCGTGGCAGCACTCAAGGCGGAAACCAAAGCGGGCACCGGCTGCGGCGGCTGCGTGCCGTTGATGACCCAGGTGCTGAACGCCGAGCTGAGCAGCCAGGGCATCGAAGTGAATCACAATCTTTGTGAGCATTTCAGCTACTCCCGTCAGGAGCTGTATCACCTGATCCGCGTTGAAGAGATCAAAACATTCGACCAGCTACTGGCGAAATACGGCAAAGGTTACGGCTGCGAGGTCTGTAAGCCCACGGTCGGTTCCCTGCTGGCCTCCTGCTGGAATGAATACGTGTTGAAGCCACAGCACACTGCCCTGCAGGACAGTAATGACAACTTCCTGGGCAATATCCAGAAAGATGGCACCTACTCAGTGATCCCACGATCTGCGGGCGGCGAAATTACGCCGGAAGGTCTGATGGCGATTGGCGAAATTGGCCGTCGCTACAACCTCTACACCAAAATCACCGGCTCACAGCGTATCGGCCTGTTTGGCGCGCAGAAAGATGACCTGCCCGCTATCTGGAAGCAGCTGATTGCCGCAGGCTTTGAAACCGGCCATGCCTATGCCAAAGCACTGCGCATGGCAAAAACCTGCGTGGGCAGCAGCTGGTGCCGCTTTGGCGTGGGTGACAGCGTTGGTCTGGGCGTGGAGCTGGAAAACCGTTACAAAGGCATCCGTACGCCACACAAGATGAAGTTCGGCGTATCTGGCTGCACCCGTGAATGTGCCGAAGCACAGGGTAAAGATGTCGGCGTGATTGCTACCGAAAAGGGCTGGAACCTTTACGTCTGCGGCAATGGCGGGATGAAGCCGCGCCATGCAGACCTGCTGGCGGCCGATCTGGATCGTGAAACCCTGATCCGCTATCTCGACCGTTTTATGATGCTTTATATCCGCACTGCCGATAAGCTCCAGCGCACCTCGCTGTGGCTGGAGAGCCTGGAAGGCGGCATCGGCTACCTGCAGCAGGTGATTATTCACGACAAACTGGGCCTTAACGCACAGCTGGAAGCTGAAGTTTCCCGCCTGCGCGAAGGTTTCACCTGCGAATGGCAGGCAACCGTCAGCGACAGCAGCCAGCTGGCCCGCTTCTCGCACTTTATCAACAATACGCAGCGTGACCCGCTGGTACAGGTAGTGACCGAGCGCGATCAGCACCGTCCGGCCCGCCCGGATGAGCGTATTCCTGTGGTCCTGCTGGAGGAGCAACCATGAGCAAATGGCATTCCGTCTGTGCCTTAGAGAGCATCCTGCCCGCCACCGGCGTCTGTGCATTGGTGGCAGGCCGTCAGGTCGCTCTCTTCCGTCCCTCAGCAGAGGAAACGGTTTATGCCCTGAGTAATATTGATCCCTTTGCTCAGGCCAGCGTACTATCACGCGGCATCATCGCCGAACATCAGGATGCACTGTGGGTTGCCAGCCCGCTGAAAAAGCAGCGCTTTCGCCTGAGCGATGGCCTGTGCATGGAGGATGCCGACCGCTCGATTGCGGCATGGCCCGCCAGAGTGCGGGATGGCCAGGTTGAAGTGGCCGTCTGACTCCTGACTTCTCTTGTGGCCGCGCTTAGCGGCCCTTTTTTATTACTGTGAGCGTCGTATGGATTATCTCCCGTTATTCTGCCAACTGCGTGGCAAAGCCTGTCTGCTGGTTGGCGGTGGCGAGGTTGCCGAGCGCAAGGCCCGGCTGTTACTGAAAACCGGTGCGGATCTGCGGGTTTGTGCAACGCATTTTTCGCCGCAGTTTCAGCTGTGGCAGCAGACAGGAGAAGTGACGCTGACGGAAGCGCCCTTTTCAGCAGAGATGATCGATGAGTGCTGGCTGGTTATCGCCGCCACGGATAATGAACGGGTCAATCAGCAGGTCAGCGAGGCAGCCGAAGCACAACGCATATTCTGCAATGTGGTTGATGCTCCTGAAGGTGCCAGCGTGATTATGCCCTCCATCGTTGACCGCTCGCCGTTGATGATCGCCATCTCCAGCGGCGGTGCTGCACCAGTGATGGCCCGTCTGCTGCGCGAAAAAATTGAGGCGATACTGCCTCAGCATCTGGGAAAAATGGCCGCATGGGCGGGTTCCCTGCGCCAGCGGGTGAAAGATCAGTTCAGCGAGATGGGGCAACGCAGACGCTTCTGGGAGAAAGTCTTCAACCACGATCGTCTGGCGCAGACGCTGGCTAACCAGGATACATTACAGGCGGCAAAACTGACCGAAGCCCTGTTTAGTGAGCCGCTGGAGCATAAAGGCGAAGTGGTGCTGGTTGGCGCCGGGCCGGGCGATGCCGGTTTACTGACGCTGAAAGGGCTGCAGCAGATCCAGCAGGCCGATATTGTGGTGTATGACCGGCTGGTTTCCGATGAGGTGATGGAGCTGGTCCGCCGCGATGCTGAGCGGATCTTTGTGGGGAAACGGGCGGGCTTCCACTGTGTGCCGCAGGAATCTATTAATCAGATCCTGCGGGAACAGGCACAGCGCGGTAAACGTGTGGTGCGGCTGAAAGGCGGCGATCCCTTTATCTTTGGCCGCGGTGCAGAAGAGCTGGAGGCGCTGCTGGATGCGGATATTCCTTTCTCCGTAGTGCCAGGCATTACTGCAGCTTCCGGCTGTTCGGCCTACAGCGGCATCCCACTGACCCACCGGGATTATGCCCAGAGCGTCAGGCTGGTCACCGGCCACGTGCAGAATAACGGCTCACTGAACTGGGAAAACCTCGCCGCAGAGAAGCAAACACTGGTGTTTTATATGGGCCTGTCGCAGGCCGGAGAAATTCAGCAGCAGCTGATCGCTCATGGCATGGAAAGCACCATGCCAGTAGCGCTGGTGGAAAGAGGCACTTCCACGCAGCAGCGCGTGGTCAGCGGCACGCTGGCAGAATTGAGCACGCTTGCCACAGAGGTCAGCAGTCCGGCGCTGATTATCGTTGGCCGGGTGGTAGCCCTGCGCGAACGGCTACGCTGGTTCTGAATTCTTACCTATACTGATTTTTAACACCTTTCAGCCGCAGGGAAATTGCATGAATCGCCTCTGGATTGCCGTATTGCTGGCCGGGTTAAGCCAGCTGAGTTCCGCCGCCACGCCCGACTATTCCGTCCTGAAGGGGCACTGGCAGGTGGAAGGTGTGCAGGTGGACAGCAGTGGCATTCAGGCCGTGGTGGTTAACGATCCGCAATATATGGGTGCAGAAGTCACCTTCTCCTCCGGCAAGATCGTCTGGACCAAAGGCACCCAAGATCGGGCCATCGATCCTGCTACGGATAACTGCACCAGCACGCCTGAACTGACTCCAGCCGATAAGAACGATCCTGAACAGAGCTACCAGGTTGCAGGAGGATTTAACGTGCTCTGTGGCAAACAACCCTGGGGACCGGGCGCAGTGGTGACGGTACCAGTGAAAGGCAAGATGACGCTGTACTGGTATGACGGGGCAATTCTGGCGCTGAAAAAGGCAGGCTGAGTGGCGGGATCACCAGAAGCAGAAAGGCTCCGCTTCTGGTGTAAAGTTCGGTGCTTATGGCTGGGCAACAAATCCAACGGCTTCATACACCTTCTTCAGCGTTTCCTGAGCCAGTGAACGGGCCTTAGTAGCACCATCACGCATCACCTGCTCCAGGAAGGCTTCATCGTTACGGTAGCGGTGATAGCGCTCCTGCAGGTCGGTCAGCATACCGGAAACAGCATCCGCCACGGCGCCCTTCAGGTGGCCGTACATCTGGCCTTCAAACCGCTTCTCCAGCTCAGGAATGCTCTGGCCGGTCACACCGGAGAGAATATCCAGCAGGTTTGAAACACCCGCCTTCTCTTTGATGTCGTAACGGACGACCGCTGGCTCATCGCCATCGGTCATTGCGCGTTTGATCTTCTTCACTACCGATTTTGGATCTTCCAGCAGGCCAATGACGTTGTTACGGTTATCGTCAGACTTGGACATCTTCCTGGTCGGCTCCAGCAGAGACATCACGCGCGCGCCGGATTTTGGAATAAATGGCTCAGGAACTTTGAAGATGTCGCCATACACGGCATTAAAGCGGGAAGCCACATCGCGGCTCAGCTCCAGATGCTGCTTCTGATCTTCGCCTACCGGCACCTGAGTAGTCTGATACAGCAGAATATCGGCCGCCATCAGCACCGGATAATCAAACAGACCGGCGTTGATGTTCTCTTCATAGCGCGTCGACTTGTCCTTGAACTGGGTCATACGGCTCAGCTCACCAAAGTAGGTGTAGCAGTTCAGGATCCAGCCCAACTGAGTGTGTTCAGGCACGTGCGACTGAACGAAAATGGTGCTCTTTTTTGGGTCGATGCCGCAGGCCAGATACAGCGCCAGCGTGTCCAGCGTCGCTTTACGCAGCGCGCTCGGATCCTGGCGGACGGTAATCGCATGTAAATCAACGATGCAGTAGATGCAGTCGTAGTCGTCCTGCATGTTGACCCACTGACGGAGCGCACCCATATAGTTACCGATGGTCAGTTCGCCGGAAGGCTGTGCGCCGCTAAATACGATGGGTTTGCTCATGATTTTCGTCCTGGTTATTACAGCCCGAGAGCGGGCAACAAATCGTTAAAATGATCGAGTACGAGGGTCGGGTTACTGGTGGCAATCGGCTCACCGTAGTTATAACCGTAGGTCATCCCCACGCTGGGGCAGCCTGCCGCCTGAGAAGCCATAATATCATTGCGGGAATCCCCCACAAACACTAACTCGCCCGGCAGCAGGCCAAACTTACCCAGCACCATGAACAGCGGTGCAGGATGTGGCTTTTTCGCCACCACATCATCACCGCCGATAATCAGCGAGAAGTACTGAGCGATGCCCAGCGCGGTCAGCAACGGTTCGACAAACGGCGTCGGTTTGTTGGTAACGATTGCCATTGGCACGCCGGTGGCGGCCAGGGCAGCCAGCCCCTCTTTCACTTCCGGAAACAGCTTGCTGCCGCTTTCCACCGAGGTGGCATAATGCTTATCCAGCAGCACGCGGGCATCCCGCACCCGATCGTCTGATGGCTGATGGCCGAGTGCCCACGTCAGCGCCCGCTCAATCAACACATCCGCGCCGTTACCGATCCAGGTGGAGACACGCTCAACACCTGCTACCGGTAAATTCAGCGCAGCCAGCGCGGCATCCACCGCACTGGCCAGTCCTGGAGCACTGTCAATCAGCGTCCCGTCGAGATCGAATGCCAGTCCGCGAACCTCAGTGAAATGAGCCATGGCGAGATTTCTCCAGTTCTGTGCGCATATCATCGATCACTTTTTTGTAATCAGCCTGACCAAATATGGCCGAACCGGCAACAAACATGTCCGCACCTGCCGCAGCGATCTCGCCTATGTTGTCGACTTTCACGCCGCCATCCACTTCCAGACGAATGTCGTAGCCGCTCTGATCGATGAGCTTACGAGCCTGACGCAATTTATCCAGCGTGCCGGGAATGAAAGACTGACCGCCGAAGCCGGGATTCACCGACATCAGCAGGATCACGTCGACTTTATCCATGACGTAATCCAGATAGCTGAGCGAGGTGGCCGGGTTGAACACCAGACCGGCTTTGCAGCCGTGCTCTTTGATCAGCTGCAGCGAGCGGTCAACGTGCTCTGTGGCTTCGGGATGGAAAGTGATATAGCTTGCACCCGCTTTGGCGAAGTCCGGGATCAGACGGTCGACCGGCTTTACCATCAGGTGCACGTCAATCGGGGCGGTAATGCCGTAATCACGCAGTGCTTTCAGCACCATTGGCCCCATCGTCAGGTTGGGAACGTAGTGATTATCCATCACGTCGAAATGCACAACATCGCCACCGGCAGCCAGCGCTTTGGCCGTGTCTTCACCCAGGCGGGCAAAATCTGCAGACAAAATTGATGGGGCTAGTAAAAACTGTTTCATCCATTTCTCCCAATTAGCGCGCCTGACGACAGGCACGTACAGCAGTTGAGGTTCAGCCGCCGGTAAACAACGCCAGCAGCTCATTCACCTGAATGCGACCGGTACCGCTGCGGCTGATAGAACGTCGGGCCTTGATCTGATGCAGTTGCTGCGCGGCCTGATACCACTCGCGGGTCAGCGGGGTATCGTGGTTGGAGATCAACACCGGAATGCGGCTCTCAATTGACAGCTTCTCCGCCAGCTCCGCCAGGTGCTGCTGTTGCCGCAGGCTGAAGCTGTTGGTGTGGTAAGCGGTAAAATTCGCCGTGGCCGACAACGGCGCATAAGGGGGATCGCAATACACCACCGCGCCCTTTTGCGCCCTATTCAGGGTAACATCGTACGATTCACAGACAAAGATCGCATTCTGCGAGCGTTCGGAGAACCAGTAGAGCTCATCCTGAGGGAAATAAGGTCTGCGGTAGCTGCCAAACGGCACGTTAAACTCACCGCTCAGGTTGTAGCGGCAAAGCCCGTTGTAGCAGTGGCGGTTAAGATATAAAAACAGCACGCCGCGGCGATAGGCATCCGTGCAGCGGTTGAACTCCTGACGGCGGGCGTAGTAGAACTCCGCGTCGTTGGTTTCGCTGGTGAACAGTTCACGCGCGTCAGTGACAAACTCGTCAACGCGGGTTTTTACGATGTCATAAAGATTGATCAGGTCGCTGTTGATATCCGCCAGAATGTAGTTTGGAAAGTCAGTGTTGAGAAACACCGATCCCGCGCCAACAAAAGGCTCTATCAGACAGTCGCCTGCAGGCAGATGACGCTGGATATCGTCAAGCAGCGGGAATTTACCGCCCGCCCATTTCAAAAAAGCGCGATTTTTTTTCATGCCGTCGTTTTATTACAATTACTCTTCTGGCTGCGGTTACACCGACAGCATATCTGCGCTTTAAGGGTCAGCCTGCCGCTGGCAGACTGACTTTCATCCTGCGACCGGGCAATCCGGCCGCCGTTAGTTTGACGCTTCTTTCTTCACCTGACTGACCGGCTTCACCCACGGGTTCTGCGCCCGGACTTCGGCTGGCAGAGAGGAAACCGCGCGTTTGGCATCGGCTGGCGTTGCATAGGAACCACTGACCAGCACAAACCATGGCTGACCATTACGGGTGGTTTTATAGACGTGGTAGCTGCTCAGGTTCTGCTTCTTCGCCCAGGCATTCAGCGTATCAGAGCGCGAAGCGCTGCTCAGCTGCAGCGTATAGCTGCCGCCCGGTACGGAGGTTGAAGCGGATTTCGCCGGAGCGGAAGCCGTATGGCTGGCCGTGCTCTGTGGCTTGCTTTCTTTCACTGGCTGAGAGGCAGCAGGCTTGTGGCTGGCAGCCGGTTTGCTGTGATGCTGCGTAGCCGGGCGTTGGGTGGCCTGATGAGGCTGACCTGCTGCCGGTTTCGCTGCGCTGGTATGAGCACCAGGAGCCACGGTAGCCGGAGCCGTTGGGAGTGAACTGCCGTTATCCTGCGCACCCTGCGCCGCGTTATCAACCTGACCCTGCTGATTAGCCAGAGCACTATTGAGATCCCCCGGCAGCTCAACGCGCTGCTGGTTCGCCGGCGTCTGTACCGGTGCAGCCTGAGTTGGCGTTGGGGAAACCGGAGGCGCACTCAGCTCCTGTGGACCATTGGCCGCCGGAGCCGACGTACTGCCCGGAGCCTGATTCGCGGCCGTCGCATCAGGTGCAGGTTGCTGGCCCACATTCTGACCACTCATGGACGATGAGCCAGAGAGATCGATGCTTTTATCACCGCCGCTGCCGGATGTGCCAGGCTGGGAAGAAGGCTGCTGGCTGCTACTGCTGTTACCCGTGGTATTCAGCGCGGAGCCAATACCGAGTACCAGCAACAGCAAAACCAGAATACCGATCCCCATCATCATGTGCTGACGGGAAACAGGCACTTTAGGGACTGAAGACGTTTTGCGGGACCGCTGCGGGCGGCGGTCGCTGGTGTCAGGTTTTAACTCGTCTTCCGGTTTAAACTCGTCCATTCAACCTCCTCCAGTAGAGCGCGGACGCCACCCCATACCCTTTGAGCGGCAGTTACTTCATCAAATTAAGGGGGCCTGCGCCCGTTTAGGCGGCTTCAGGCCGTCTGACAATCATTAATCGCAGCCAGAACCGTATCATGCCCTACTCCGCTGCGCACTTCGGCTTTGCCGATTGCCAGCGGCAGAACCAGACGCAGTTCACCAGCCAGGACTTTTTTATCGCGCATCATGTGCGGCAGATAATCTTCTGCCACCATGCTTGCAGGACCATTGACCGGTAACCCGGCACGTTGCAGCAGCGAGATGATCCGGTCGGTATCTTCAGCGCTGAACTGTCCAAGACGCTCAGCGGTTCGGGCAGCCATCACCATCCCTGCCGCCACGGCTTCACCGTGCAACCAGTTCCCGTAGCCCATGTGCGCTTCGATAGCGTGGCCATAGGTATGGCCCAGATTCAGCAGGGCACGCTGGCCCATTTCACGCTCATCGGCAGCCACCACTTCGGCTTTCAGCTCGCAGCAGCGGCGAATGCAGTACGCCATGGCCTTGCCGTCAAGCGCCAGCAGCGCATCAAGGTTAGCTTCCAGCCAGTTGAAGAACTCACCGTCGAGGATAATGCCGTACTTGATCACTTCCGCCAGGCCAGAAGCCAGCTCGCGAGCGGGCAGGCTGTTCAGGCAGTCAAGATCGATCACCACCGACGCTGGCTGATAGAACGCGCCGATCATGTTCTTACCTAACGGGTGGTTTACGGCAGTTTTGCCGCCTACGGATGAGTCAACCTGGGAAAGAAGCGTGGTAGGAACCTGAATAAAACGCACGCCGCGCTGGTAGCTTGCCGCAGCAAATCCGGTCAGATCGCCAATCACCCCGCCACCTAAAGCGATCAGGGTGGTGTCGCGACCGTGGGGTTTTTCCAGCAGAGCGGTAAAGACCTGATCCATTACTTCCAGCGTTTTATACTGCTCGCCGTCAGGCAGAATGACCTGGTCAACCTTCACACCGGCGCTTTCCAGCCGCTGGCGCAGAGGATCAAGATAGAGCGGGGCCAGAGTCTGGTTGGTCACCAGCATGGCCCGGTCGCCCGCCTTGAGCGGCCAAAAAGAAGCCGGATCGTTGAACAGTCCGGCAGCAATCGTAATGGGGTAACTACGCTCCCCCAAAGTGACGGTAATCTTCTCCATGAAGCTGTATCACCTTATTACTTTGGCCCGCAGGCGGGTTTTGAGCTGATTCAGCTCTTTTCCAACACGTTGATAATCTGATTCGCGACAACTTTCGCGCTCTGATCGTCGGTACGGATAGTGACGTCAGCAATCTCTTCGTACAGCGGATTACGTTCATCTGCCAGCGCTTCCAGCACCTCGCGCGGTGGGGATTCCACCTGCAGCAGAGGACGCTTTTTATCACGCTGAGTACGCGCCAGCTGCTTCTCGATCGTGGTTTCCAGATACACCACTACACCGCGAGCAGAAAGACGATTGCGCGTTTCACGGGATTTAACGGAACCGCCACCGGTAGCCAGCACAATGCCCTGCTTCTCGGTGAGTTCATTGATAATTTTCTCTTCGCGATCGCGGAAGCCTTCTTCGCCTTCGACGTCGAACACCCAACCCACATCCGCTCCGGTACGTCGCTCAATTTCTTGATCGGAATCGAAAAATTCCATATTGAGTTGCTGAGCTAACTGACGCCCAATAGTGCTTTTGCCGGCACCCATAGGCCCAACCAGAAAGATATTGCGTTTCTCTGCCATTTTTTCGGTATTACTAAGACAATTCGTTAATGATACCCCGTCCAACCGGACAGGACATGAACTGAAACCTCATGAGCGATAGTGCGAGAGTCAGATGAAAATTATCTCAACACTGAAGGTGTTTTGGCAACCGATTAAATTGACCTTGCCCATTGCGCACTCATCGGGCGCGTTTCAGTCCGCTTCATTTATCAGCCCGATGTCACTGCATCGGCTACGCCGGTTGCGCACGATAAAAAACGGGTTAAATGCATTCTCTGAAGCCAAACCGAGGCCCATAAATCAAAAATCGCTAAACCTTGTAAGCTAATTCCGCCCTTGCGTCAAACGCATATGGTCGCAATCCGCCAAAAAAGCACCTGGCTCCTCAGTTTGGACTAAAAAACGCATTACTCCTCACGAATCAGTCTCGGTGTGATAAAGATCACTAATTCCCGCCGATTCTGTTCTGACGTTGAGTGACGAAACAGTGTGCCGATCAACGGGAGATCGCCCAGCAGCAGCACCTGGCTTTTACTCTGCGCGTTGTGCTGCTGGAAAATGCCCCCCAGCGCCAGCGTTTGTCCATCTTTGACCGTCACCTGGGTCTGGATCTCCTGTTTGTCGATAGCAATGTACTCACCGTCACCACTGCGCAGGGTGCTGCCCGGCAGGTTCTGGCTGATGTGCAATTTCAGCATTATCCGCCCATTCGGCTGCACCACCGGCGTGACCTCCATTCCCAGTACCGCCTCCTTAAACTCCACCGAGGTGCTGCCACTGCTGCCGCTGGAAACTTCATATGGAATTTCGGTGCCCTGCTTAATACTGGCGGTTTGTTGGTGAGAGGTGAGCAGACGTGGACTGGCGATGATCTCCAGTTTGTTTTCCTGCTCCAGCGCACTCAGCTCCAGATCCAGCAACCTCCCGTCGAGCCGGGCAAAGGTGAACCCTGCGGCCAGTGCCGGACTGGTCGCGGCCAAATCCACCCGCAGCTGGCTGGCCCGTAACGCGCGGGTCACCTGCTCTTCACCGCTCATTCCCCAACTGACGCCCAGCTCACGCAGGCTCCCTTCGGTGATAGTCACAATATGGGCCGCCATCTCGATTTGCTCCAGCGGCACGTCGAGCGCGGCTACCCAATGGCGGGTTTGCTCCAGTGCTGGCCGGGTGTCACGTAACAGCAGACTGTTAGTTCGTGCATCTACCGTCACGCTCCCTCTCGGCGTCATTAACTTTGCACGTTCGGCCTGCAGGCTGACGTTGACTCTGGCCGCGTCGGCATGCAGCAGCGTCAGAGAGAGCGTGTGCAATGGCAATGACTTTTCGGCCTCCTCCCTGCGCAGCACCTGCTGGCGCTCGCGCTCCTCCTGCAAGCTGTGCGGCCAGACCAGCAGAATGCCATCCTCCTGCTCGACAGTAAGCCGTCCGAGCCGGGCAACCAGCGCCAGCGCCTGCGGCCAGGGCACCTCTTTCAGCCTGATCGACAATGTGCCCTCCACGTCGGGAGCCACCACCAGATTCAACTGCTGATAATCCGCAAGCGCCTGCAGGATTTCTCCAACCGGCGCGTTATCGAACGCCAGGGACAACGGAACCGGATTGACGAGCGGAAGAGCCGGAGGCAGTGCCGCCTGGCTGATTTGCTGCGGTAGCAAAGTCAGCAGCAGAATCAGTGCGCCGGTCCACGGCTTCAGCCCCGGCATCATCAGCTTGCGTCCGATCCCGGCCAACAGCGTCCGTGGCATCACGCCTGCCCTCAGCAGGTATCGCCTTATGCAGGCTGTCGACGTTCTTTGCATCCCTGGCATAAATGCTTCCTTTTAACATTATTCGTAACGGGGTCTGGCACTCCAGTCCTGACGCCGCGGTAATACTCAGCGCCTCTACTTTCAGCAGTTGCCAGTGTTCGTCAGGCCATTGCTGCTGCGCCCAAAGCGCTCCTTTTCCCTGCGGGGAGACCAGCCACGCCCGATAATTTTCAGCCCGGCCCACTATCCCGCGTAGCTGCCACAACGGCACCGCTGCTGGCGAACTAAGGCAACTCACTGACTGCGGGGGCTGAAAAGGGTCCCGCTCCGCCTGGCCCCGCCAGCAGAATAACGTCAGCAGCAGTAAACTACCCCGCCATCGCCATCGGTCAGTCTTCATGAGCCAGCCCCAGTATTAATCTGAAGTGCAGCTGTTCCTGTTCAGCCTTAAGAGTGAACTGGGGCAGAATGACGCCGGACTGAAGCCTGCTCAGATAATGCAAAACAGCCTGCACACCCTGCCAGCGCAGCTTGATCGTCAGTTCTCCACCCTGACCGGCAGGCTGCCAGAGTTCCAGCTCGCCTCCGGCCCTGGCAATCAGCACCGGCAATGAAAGGATCTGGCGTTTATCGGGCAGCAATGCCTGTTGCAGTCTGACAATGTCAGCATCGATGCTCTGAAGCGGGGGCTGATGCAGCAGGGCACGCAGGCTGCTCTGATATCGTTGTTCCTGCTGCCGACGCTGGCTGGCAAGCGCTTCAGCCTCACGCCACAGCGGCCGCACCCCAAAATGCCAGAGCGCCAGCGCCAGCAGGACACTGCCGAAAGCCACGCTGGACAGCCTCAGCCACAACGGTTGGTGCAGCCAGCGAATCAACCATCCCTGACCGCTCATCACCCGGCTCCTTTTAAAGGCCGCCCGGTCTGAGACACCACGCCGGTGCCCTCCGCGCCGCTCAAAATTGCCAGCAGGCTGAAGTGGATCATTCCGTCCCGACGGCGGCTGAGCCTGCCGGTGGTGACCTGGCCAAATAGCGGGAGCTGCTGCAGGCGCTGACGAAAATCCTGCACATCGGTCATCGTCTGGCAAAAGCCCGTTAGCGTCAGCCGCTCCGGCGTTTTGGTCAGTTCACTAAGCCACAGCATTTCAGGCAGTTGCTCCGCCAACCGCAGGGAAAAATCAACCCACTGCTCCAGACGCTGCTGCACCTGCTGACGGGCGGCCAGCTGCTGCTCAAGAACCTCACGCTGACGGATACGTGCGGCCAGGCGAGTTTTCAGCTCGTTAATCTGCTGGCTGCTCTCCTCCTGCCGCAGCACCATCAACTGCTGCCGGGCGTTAACCGCCTGCTGACCAGCAACCAGCAGCAGTGCAGTCAGAAAGGCCGCCAGCAGCACCAGCAAAACCAGCAGCCAGCGGTGCATTCGCGCCTGCAGTTGCCGGGCACGCCACGGCAACAAATTGACCCAGACCATCAGCGATCCCCCGGCCGCAGCGCCAGCCCCGCCGCCAGAGTGAATGCACCCGGCATCCGCGGCAGCGGCGGCTGCTTCATGGCAAAAGCGTCCAGCGGATTGAGCCATTGCGTGCCCTCTGGCAACGCTTCTTCTCTGATTGAGCTGTAATAAAATGAGGAAGCGCCAGCCAGGTGCTGCTGGCGCAACGTGGAGAAATCCGGGGCGTCTTCCGCAGCACACCAGCCCCAGATCTGCGGTTTTAAAGGAGAAAACCACAACCAGTGATCGTGCAGACGATGAACCAGCGCCGCCGTTGGATCGAGCCGCAGGGTGTTCGCCATCGCATACAGCGCAGCAGGCGTCAGCTCAAGCACCTGCGGCGTCAGGCGGACTTCCTGCAGACAGTTTAGCCAGCTCAGCAGTGCCTCGCGTCGGGTGGCGGTGAGCCACAGCTGGCTGCCGGGTTCCTGTGCCTGGCGGTAATCCAGCGCCAGCGTCTCCGGCTCAATTGGGAAAAATCGCCTCGCCGCTGCTACGATATAGCTGCTACGCTCTGGTTCGCGTAACTGCTGGCGCGGCAGCTCGATCTGCTGTTGCAGCACCAGCTGAGGCGGAAAGCCAACCCGTAATGAAACACGATAGGGCAACTGCTTTCGCCAACGCTGCAGAATAGCGATGACGATCCCGGGCCGTTGAAGTAGCCCATGGGTTAACGTATCGTGCGGCAGCGCATGTTGCCACCAGTGGCGAAGTTGCCAGCCGTTCCGGCGGCGCTGGATGCCAAGGGCACAGAGTTGCCCATTCTGAATATCCAGGCCGACTTGCCATGTCTGAAATGCCATTTATCGCGATCTCCCTATCGTCAATGCCAGAGATTGAAAGTGCCGGGAACATGCCTCTCAGAAATTGAGGTATCCAGGCTTCTGGCTTGCCTTTATACTACCGCGCGATTGTTTATAAACTGTCCTGGCGACTTAAAATGGAAAATATCAGGTGAAGTTCGTAAAGTATCTTTTGATCCTTACAGTGTGTTGCATTTTGCTGGGAGCAGGCTCGATCTATGGCCTTTACAAATATATAGAGCCACAGCTGCCCGACGTTGCCACGCTGAAAGACGTGCGACTGCAGACCCCCATGCAGGTCTACAGCGCCGATAATGAGCTGATTGCTCAGTACGGTGAAAAGCGCCGCATCCCGCTGAAACTGCAGGAAATCCCCCCGGAACTGACCAAGGCGTTCATCGCTACCGAAGACAGCCGTTTCTATGAGCATCACGGTATCGATCCAATCGGTATTTTCCGTGCAGCAAGTATCGCGCTGGTATCCGGTCATGCTTCACAGGGAGCCAGTACCATCACGCAGCAGCTGGCCCGAAACTTCTTTCTCAGCCCTGAGCGCACGCTGATGCGTAAAATCAAGGAAGCCTTCCTCGCCATCCGCATTGAGCAGATGATGAGCAAGGACGAAATCCTTGAGCTCTATCTGAATAAGATTTACCTCGGCTACCGCGCTTATGGCGTTGGCGCAGCGGCGCAGGTCTACTTCGGTAAGAATGTCGATCAGCTGTCACTGAGCGAAATGGCGATGATTGCTGGTCTGCCAAAAGCGCCGTCAACATTCAATCCGCTCTACTCTCACGAGCGGGCATTGCAGCGTCGTAATGTGGTGCTCAGCCGTATGCTGGATCAGCACTACATCACCCAGTCGCAGTACGATGACGCACGCAGTTCACCGCTGGTCGCCAACTACCACGCGCCGAAGATTGCCTTCTCTGCACCGTATCTGACCGAGATGGTTCGTCAGGAAATGGTCAAACGTTATGGTGACAATGCCTATAACGATGGCTTTAAGGTAACCACCACCATCACCCGCAAGCTGCAGCTGGCAGCACAGCAATCCGTGCAGGATAATGTGATGAACTATGACATGCGTCATGGCTATCGCGGCCCGTCGAACGTGCTGTGGAAAAGCGGTGAATACCCATGGAATCAGACGGCAATCCTGAAGACTCTGAAGGCGCTGCCAGTATACGGCCCGCTGATCCCGGCGGTGATTACCGAAGCCAACAACGACCAGGCCACAGCCCTGCTACGTGATGGCAGTAATGTGACGCTGAACCTGGCGGGAATGCGCTGGGCGCGTCCGTACAAATCAGACACCGTCCAGGGCCGCACGCCGAAGTCGGTGACCGAAGTGGTGCAGGCAGGCCAGCAGGTCTGGGTGCGTCAGGTGGAAAATGACTGGTGGCTGGGTCAGGTACCGGACGTTAACTCTTCACTGGTTTCCCTCGATCCGCATGACGGCGCGGTTCGCGCACTGGTCGGTGGATTCAACTTTAACCTCAGCAAGTTTAACCGTGCCACTCAGGCGCTGCGTCAGGTCGGCTCGAACATCAAACCGTTCCTGTACACGGCGGCAATGGATCGCGGGCTGACGCTGGCTTCGATTCTGAACGACGTGCCGATCTCCCGCTGGGATGCCGGTGCCGGTGCCGACTGGCGTCCGAAGAACTCCCCACCAACCTATGATGGACCAATCCGTTTACGTCAGGGTCTGGGCCAGTCCAAGAACGTGGTGATGGTTCGCGCCATGCGTGCAATGGGGGTCGACTATGCGGCGGAATACCTGCAGCGTTTCGGCTTCCCGGCACAAAATATTGTGCATACCGAATCGCTGGCGCTGGGTTCTGCCTCGTTCACTCCACTGCAGATGGTGCGCGGTTATTCGGTAATGGCAAACGGTGGCTTCCTGGTTGACCCTTACTTCATCAGCAAGATCCAGGATGAACAGGGCAATACCGTGTTTGAAGAGAAACCTAAAGTTGCCTGCCCGGAATGCAATCTGCCAGTGATCTACGGTGAAACGAAGAAAGCCGTGGCGCTGAGTGAAGACAGCGTGGAAAACCCGGCAGTTTCACAGGAAGGTGCGAACACTGCCGTACCACAGCCACAGCTGGAGCAGGTTACCCAGCAGCAGGCTCAGCAGGATGGCCAGCAGCAGTATGCGCCCCACGTGATCAACACTCCACTGTCATTCCTGATCAAAAGCGCACTTAACTCAAACATATTCGGCGAGCCGGGCTGGATGGGTACAGGCTGGCGTGCAGGCCGCGACCTGAAGCGTAACGACATCGGCGGTAAAACCGGGACCACCAACAGCTCGAAAGATGCCTGGTTCTCCGGTTACGGCCCTGGCGTGGTGACTTCCGTGTGGATTGGCTTCGATGATCATCGTCGCGATCTGGGCCGCACTACCGCATCCGGCGCGATTAAGGATCAGATTTCCGGTTATGAAGGCGGCGCGAAGAGTGCTCAGCCAGCCTGGGATGAGTACATGAAAACGGCACTGGATGGCGTGCCGGTTCAGCCACTGACACCGCCGGACGGCGTGGTTACCGTGACCATCGACCGCAGCACCGGCAAACTGGCTAACGGCGGTGGCAACGCCCGCCAGGAGTTCTTCATCAACGGCACCCAGCCAACGGAATATTCCGTGCATGACGTGGGCACCACGCTGATGGATAACGGCCAGAGTCATGAGCTGTTCTAAAAATTAAGCGCCGGGCTTCCCGGTGGCTTAACAAAAAAGGGATGAACCGAAGTGGTTCATCCCTTTTTTATTGCCGCGCGGTGGATTTACTGACTCAGTAACTCAGCCGTCCCTGCTTAACCAGCCACTCCCTTACCAGGAACAAGGCACTGACATTGCGCGCCTCACGAAAATCGGGTTCCTGCAGCAGGGCCAGCAGGTTATCAAGCGGCCAGCGCAGCTGAGGCAACGGCTCCGGCTCATCCCCTTCAAGCCGCTCTTCATACAGCCCTTCCGCCACCAGAATGTTCATTTTGCTGGAGAAGTAAGAGGGAGCCAGCGTCAGTTTACCCAGCGCTTCCAGCTTCTCCGCGCCAAAACCCGCCTCTTCTTTCAGCTCACGGTTGGCCGCCTCAAAAGGCGTCTCGCCCGGATCAATCAACCCTTTAGGGAACCCCAGCTCATAGTCTTCCAACCCCACAGCATATTCCTGGATCAGGATAAGATGATTATCGATGATCGGCACAATCATCACCGCCTCGCGGTTGGAAGGCTTCATGCGCTCGTAGACACGCTTAGCGCCATTACTGAACTCAAGATCGACAGCTTCAACGGTAAACAGTTGCGAACGTGCGACAGCTTCAACTTTAAGAATGTTGGGTTTCTGCATTTGTCTGGTCATAGGGGCCCCAGGGAAAAACCAAATAAATGAGCGTGATAGCCCGCCAGTTACGGTACTTTTACCGATAATATCCCCATTGTGCGATAGCCGCGAGGGGAAGCCAATCATCGCACAGATTATTTTACGCACTTATAACAAATCAGGGGATTAGCGGCTGAAAAGTTTTAAAAAAGTCAATCCGCCATGATTAAAATAGGAATATGCCGATACTGAAATCAGGGTAAGGTTGATACCATTTTAGTCGGGGCTCATATACAATTATTCTAATTTTATGATTTTGTGCGCTATTTTAGAACACACAGCGGATTGCCAGCGCCGTCTAAACCCGCCACAATGTCGGTAACGATATGATCAGGGCAGGTATTCTCCAGCATAACGACGGGAGCAGGGTGGCAGGAATGAGGGAAGCATGAGCACAATAGTCATCATATTGGCTGTAATGCTGGCCTGCTCGATTGGGGCGGGTTGTTTCTTTTGGTACGCTATGCGGCATCGTCCGCCGTTGGCGAAACCACTGCCATTCATCAGTCCCCCTTTTCGCAAACTGAGCGAGGATGAGCGCAAAGCCGTCGAGCGCTATATCGACTCGCTGGAAAGACACCGTCAGAATACGCTGCCCAGCGGTGCCAGCAGCGCTACCGATCATCTGGTTCTGAACACTCAGAGCAGCAACGTCTATCCGGTCACCCGTTCCATCACCCGCTATGGCCTCTCCACCGATGACCCGCACAAATGGCGCTACTATCTTGATGCCGTTGAAGTGCATCTGCCACCGCTGTGGGAGCAATACATTGCGGATGAGAACTACGTTGAATTAATCAAAACGCAAACCATCCCGCTGGTGATCTCGCTTAACGGTCATTCGCTGGTGAACTACGTTTACGAGCAGCCCGCGCTGGCACCGGTGGTCAGGCCAATGGGACAGAAAGCCTCAATCCGCAAAGAAGAAAGCGAAAATATTGAGCTACTCAGCGTGCGCAAGGAAACGGTGGAGGAGTATGCCCTCAGCCGTCCCGACGGCACCCGCGAAGCCTGTGCTGTGGGTATCGCCTTGCTGTTGCTGTTCTTCAGCCTGATCGGTCCAATCATGCTGATGCCATGGCTGGTTTCTGCCGCCGGGGTGATCATTCTGGTGAGCTGTTGGTCGCTGTATCGCCGTCCGGGTAAAAACGATCTGCGTGAAATCCACTGCCTGCGGGGAGCCCCAAAACGCTGGGGGCTGTTCGGAGAATCGAATCAGGGGCAAATCAGCAACATCTCTCTGGGCATTATCGATCTGATTTATCCCCCGCACTGGCAGCCTTATGTTGCTCACGATCTCGGGCAGTCCACGGAAGTGGATATCTACCTGAATCGCCAGGTGGTTCGTCAGGGTCGCTTCCTGTCACTGCAGGATGAAGTGCGTAATTTCCCTATCCAGCGCTGGAGAAAGAACATGGTGCTGGCCGCCGGTTCGCTGCTGGTGATGGCCCTGCTGATCGCCTGGATCCCTCTGAGCATGCCGCTGAAGCTGAGTATGGCCTGGCTGAAAGGCACGGAAAGCGTGCAGGTGCATTCCGTTAACGAACTGGGAAAAATTCCGCTGCGCGTCGGCGACAGCCTGAAAGTGACTGGCGAAGGGATGTGCTCGATCCCGACGACTTATCAGGGAAATCGCTCCTATGCATTTATGCCTTTCGACTGCTCGGCAGTGTACTGGAACAACGCCGCTCCCCTGCCCCAGCCGCAGTCGGATATTATCGATAAAGCGACAGCGCTGCTGACCACCATCAGCCAGCAGCTGCACCCGCAGAGCACCACCGATCCGAAGCTGAACCCGCAGCTGGCGACCGCAATTCAGAAGTCCGGCATGATCCTGCTGGATGATTTCTCCGATATCGTGCAGAGAACTCAGGATCTCTGCAGCCAGGAGCAGGACTGCGTCAGGCTGAAGAACGCGCTGGTTAATCTGGGAAATGCCAAAGACTGGGAGACGCTGGTGCGCCGTGCCAATTCCGGGGCGCTAAACGGGATGAATGTGCTGCTGCGCCCGGTCAGTGCTGAAGCGCTGGAAAACCTGGTTAACACCGCCACCTCTTCTTTCTTCTATCGCGAGACACGTCGCGCGGCTGAGGCGCTGAACAGCCCACCGCCGGGCGGCTTCCTGATCCTCAGCGATGAAGGCCGTCAGCTGGTCAGCCAGCCAGCCCCGACTGTTTCGCTGTTTGGCTTCAATGCCCCTGACCAGTGGCCGGAACTGCAGCGGCTGGCAGGGATGCTGCTGCACACCCAGTTCTCCGCCAGCGGTATCGTCACCAATATCACCACCGATGCCAACGGCACACGCCATATTGCGTTGCACAGTGCGCCGGATGCCATCACCCTGGGCCGCTATCTTGGCACCAGCCTGCTGCTGCTGATTGTCACGCTGAGTTTTATCATCAACAGCCTGCTGGCACTCAGACGTATCCATCGTAACCGTATGCGCACCAGCGCGATTCAGAACTATTACGATAAGTGCTTCAGCCCGACGCTTGGTGCCACCACCCAGAGTATCCGTCCGCTGTTCTGAGCCTGTCAGTTTTATGCTATTTTTAAGGCTGACAAGGCTACCGTCCTCTTAAAACACCCCTGATTGTCTCCCCCCGGAAAAGGCACCTTGATTTCTGGCGCGTAACCCATACATAGGGGTATTCCCAAAAAGGAGCAGCGATGAAAGAGAAATCCGCGGAAGCGGTTCGGCTCGATAAGTGGCTGTGGGCCGCTCGCTTCTATAAAACCCGTTCGGCGGCGCGCGAGATGATCGAGGGTGGCAAGGTTCACTACAACGGTCAGCGCAGCAAGCCGAGCAAAATTGTGGAGCTGCACGCAGAACTGACGCTACGCCAGGGCAATGACGAACGCACAGTCATTGTTAAATCCGTCAGCGACAGGCGAGGTCCGGCGGTTGAAGCGCAGCAGATGTATACCGAAACGGCTCAAAGTATTGAGAAACGGGAGAAGATCGCGCTGGCGCGTAAAATGAACGCGCTAAGTATGCCACATCCCGACCGGCGCCCTGACAAAAAAGAGCGGCGGGACTTAATGAAATTTAAAAATTCTGGCGACGAGTAACCCGCCTTAACGAGAGAGAATCATGGCTCATCAAGACCAAATGCACCGTTACCTGTTCGAAAACCATGCCGTGCGTGGTGAACTGGTTACCGTATCCGACACCTGGCAGGAAATCATCAGCGGCCACGACTATCCACAGCCGGTTCAGCAGGTGCTGGGCGAGCTGCTGGTTGCCACCAGCTTGCTGACTGCCACGCTGAAATTTGACGGCGACATCACCGTTCAGCTGCAGGGCGATGGCCCGCTGAAGCTGGCGGTGATCAATGGCAACAATCATCAGGAAATGCGCGGCGTGGCACGCATGCAGGGTGACATCGCTGAAGGCAGCAGCCTGAAAGAGATGGTCGGCAATGGTTATCTGGTGATCACCATTTCCCCTCTTGAAGGCGAACGCTATCAGGGCGTGGTCGGTCTGGAAGGCGAGACGCTGGCTGAATGTCTGGAAGACTACTTTATGCGCTCAGAGCAGCTGCCAACCCGCCTGTTTATTCGCACTGGAGAAAACGCAGGTAAGCCCGGCGCCGGAGGGATCTTGCTGCAGGTTCTGCCTGCCGAGGACGCCGACCCGGAAGACTTTAACCACCTTGCGACGCTGACCGAGACCATCAAAACGGAAGAGCTGCTTGGCCTGCCAGCCAACGACGTGCTGTGGCGCCTGTATCATCAGGAAGAAGTGACCGTCTACGAGCCGCAGGGCGTACGTTTCCACTGTACCTGCTCGCAGGAGCGCTGCGGTGAAGTGCTGCGCACGCTGCCGGAAGAGGAGGTCGATCAGATCATTTCTGAAGATGGCAAAATTGATATGCACTGCGACTACTGCGGCAGCCACTACATTTTTGATGCTGTGGATATTGCGGCAATCCGTAAGGATTCCACCGCCGGTAACGATCAGGTTCACTAATGCTTTTCACGTCATCAGACCTGCTCAGGGTCTGATGGCTTTCGTATTTATCGCCAAACCAATTCTCCACTACATCCCTTCCCTACAAAATAACTCGCTAACAATACCCTTAATAAACAATTTACCCACTAGCATACCCTCTCTGAAAAGAGTATTAACCCACCAGAATTTCAGCCTTGCTTACCGAATTACGCGCTGCTTCTCATTTCTGCCGCTTATCCCTTCCCCTCCGCTTCCGGCAGTGTAAACTGCGCGCGATCGTGAATACCGCAGAGTGATGGATATGCGGAGCATCACGGTAAAGAGAGCGCCATCTCATTACACTCAGTGGCAGAACAGAGCCGATAAAGGAGCAGCAATATGCGTGACCTGACCCCGCAGGACCTCGTCGCTTATGGCATCACGGACACGATTGAGATTATTTATAATCCCGATTTTGACACCCTTTACCGGGAAGAAACCCGCCCTGGCCTGACCGGCTTTGAGCGCGGTACAGAAACCCGCTCAGGGGCTATCGCCGTCGATACGGGCATTTTTACCGGCCGTTCACCCAAAGATAAGTACATCGTTCGCGATGACACCACACGCGACACGCTGTGGTGGAACGATCAGGGTAAGGGAAAAAATGATAATCAGCCTCTGTCACAGGAAACCTGGCAGCAGCTGAAGTCACTGGTCACGCAGCAGCTGTCCCATAAGCGCCTGTTTGTGGTCGATGCCTGGTGCGGCGCGAATCCGGATACACGCCTCAGCGTGCGTTTTATTACCGAAGTGGCCTGGCAGGCCCATTTCGTGAAGAACATGTTTATCCGCCCTGACGCCACAGCACTGGCAGAGTTTGATCCCGACTTTGTGGTGATGAATGGCGCCAAATGCACTAACCCCAACTGGCAACAGCAGGGACTGCACTCCGAAAACTTTGTTGCCTTCAACCTGACCGAGCGTATCCAGCTGATTGGCGGAACCTGGTACGGCGGCGAGATGAAAAAGGGACTGTTCGCCATCATGAACTATCTGCTCCCGCTGAAGGGCATTGCGGCGATGCACTGCTCAGCCAATGTCGGCCCGGCTGGCGATGTGGCGGTGTTTTTCGGCCTGTCCGGCACCGGCAAAACCACCCTCTCCACCGATCCGCTACGCAAGCTGATTGGTGATGATGAGCACGGCTGGGATGACGACGGGGTATTTAACTTTGAAGGTGGCTGCTACGCCAAAACGATCAAGCTTTCTGAACAGGCGGAGCCGGAGATTTATCATGCCATCCGCCGAGATGCGCTGCTGGAAAACGTCGTGGTGCGGGCCGATGGCTCGGTGGATTACGATGATGACAGTAAAACCGAAAACACCCGTGTGTCGTATCCTATCGACCATATCGATAACATCGTTAAGCCAGTGTCGAAGGCTGGTCATGCGCGTAAGGTGATTTTCCTGACAGCGGATGCCTTTGGTGTGCTGCCACCGGTTTCACGCCTGACGCCTGACCAGACGCAGTATCACTTTCTCTCCGGTTTCACCGCCAAGCTGGCAGGCACCGAGCGCGGCGTCACTCAGCCAACGCCAACCTTCTCAGCCTGCTTTGGCGCGGCGTTCCTGACGCTGCACCCGACGCAGTATGCAGAGGTACTGGTGAAGAGAATGGAGGCGGCTGGCGCAGAAGCCTATCTGGTCAACACCGGCTGGAACGGCAGCGGAAAACGGATTTCAATCAGGGATACGAGGGCGATTATCAATGCCATCCTCAATGGCGATATTGCCAGCGCGGAGACGGTAACGCTGCCGATCTTTAACCTTGCGATGCCAACCTCGCTGCCGGGCGTGGACAGCCATATCCTTGACCCGCGCAACACCTATGCAGACGAAGCCGAATGGGAGAATAAAGCCCGCGACCTGGCAGGGCAGTTTATCGCTAACTTCGATAAATACACTGATACCCCAGCCGGGGAAGCACTGATCCCGGCAGGCCCCGCTCTGACCTAATCGCTGTTAATCAGTAGAGGCTGTAACCCACGTTGCAGCCTCTCTTGATCCCGCCATTCTCAAAGCCAGCGTGAATCAATATGCCTGGCGGGTGCGTCGACGAAAAAGCGCGATGAACGGCTTTTAGTCGTTGGTTTATTGATTTCAATCATCAGCGACTGTCCAATTATTAGGCACATCCCCCCCCTTCTTTTTTTGCTAACCCCCTGCTCTCTGAAGAGCACAAGGGAGAAGGGAGAAGGGAGAAGGGAAATCATGCTTACGTTTATCGAACTTCTCATTGGCGTTGTCGTCATTGGCGGCGTTGCCCGCTACATCATTAAAGGCTACTCAGCCACCGGCGTGTTATTTGTAGGGGGCTGACGCTGCTGATTATCAGCGCGCTGATGGGCCATAAAGTTTTGCCTGCCAGTGAAACCAGTACCGGTTACAGCGCCACAGACATAGTGGAATATATCAAGATCCTGTTGATGAGCCGGGGCGGCGACCTTGGCATGATGATAATGATGCTGTGTGGTTTTGCCGCCTATATGACCCATATTGGCGCAAACGATATGGTGGTAAAGCTGGCATCAAAACCGCTGCAGTACATTAATTCGCCGTACATTTTGATGATTGCAGCCTATTTTGTTACCTGCCTGATGTCGCTGGCAGTCTCCTCAGCAACCGGCCTTGGTGTATTGGTGATGGCAACCCTGTTCCCGGTGATGGTTAATGTCGGCATCAGCCGCGGCGCAGCAGCAGCCATTTGCGCCTCTCCTGCCGCCATTATCCTCTAGCCAACCTCCGGTGACGTGGTGCTGGCTGCTAAAGCGGCGGAAATGCCGCTGATCGACTTCGCGTTTAAAACCACGCTTCCTATCTCAATCGTCGCCATTCTGGGTATGGCGGTTACGCACTATTTCTGGCAGAAGTATCTCGACAAAAAAGAGAACATCAGCCATGAGATGTTGGACATCAGCGAGATAACCACCAGTGCGCCGTCGTTCTACGCCATCCTGCCTTTTGCGCCTATTATCGGGGTGCTGATTTTTGACGGCAAATGGGGACCACAACTGCACATCATCACCATTCTGGTGATCTGCATGCTGCTGGCGGCGGTGCTGGAATTTGTTCGCGGATTTAACACGCAGAAGGTGTTTGCGGGGCTTGACGTGGCTTATCGCGGAATGGCGGATGCTTTTGCCAGCGTGGTGATGCTGCTTGTCGCGGCGGGCGTATTTGCTCAGGGCCTCAGCACTATCGGCTTTATTCAGAGCCTGATTTCCATTGCCACCTCGTTCGGTTCAGCCAGTATCATGCTGGTGCTGGTGCTGGTGCTGATGCTGGTGCTGGTGCTGGTGCTGGTGCTGGTGCTGGTGCTGGTTATTCTGACTATGCTGGCGGCAATGACCACCGGCTCCGGTAATGCACCATTTTACGCCTTTGTCGAGATGATCCCAAAACTGGCACACTCTTCCGCCATTAATCCGGCCTATCTCTCCATTCCAATGCTGCAGGCTTCCAACCTGGGCCGCACTATTTCTCCGGTTTCGGGGGGGGTGGTTGCCGTCGCCGGGATGGCAAAAATCTCGCCGTTTGAGGTGGTCAAACGAACCTCGGTGCCGGTGCTGGTCGGGCTGATCATCGTGATTATTGCGACAGAAGTTTTGGTGCCTGCAACCGTTGTGGGCTAAACATTAGCTTCGACAAGCTGCAATGCTGGCGGGTTGAAGCAACCTGCCAGCACTTCTCTGTTTACCGGCCGTCTGTCAGGTCAGTGCTGCCTGGCTACTTTCACTGGCAGGCAGTGGCAGATAAGCACGGATACGTAATCCGCCGCGCTCGCTGTCACCAATCTCCAGCGAGCCCTGGTGGGCATCAATGATACGCTGCACAATGGCCAGGCCCAGACCGGTTCCGCTGGTACTGCGGGCGCTGTCACCCCGCACAAATGGCTGGAACAGATGCTTCAACTGATCGGGTTTAATCCCCGGACCGTCATCTTCCACCTGGAACCAGGCACGCTGCAGCTCTCTGCCACTGCTGACTTTGATCCAGCCGTTGCCATAGCGGGCAGCGTTCACCACCATATTGGCCGCAGCACGTTTGATCGACAGCGGGTCGATATCCAGCATCAGCTCCGCAGGCATCACCGCGTTTTCAATTTCCCTCTCGTAGCCACTTTCCGCAGCCACCACTTCACCCAGCACGCCGTTAAGATCCGTTTTTTCGGTCTGCATCTCCTGGCCGGTGCGCAGATAGTCGAGGAACTGCTCGATGATGGCATTACACTCTTCAATGTCCTTATTGATCGACTCAGCCAGATAGCCGTCTTCCTGCGCCATCATTTCAGTCGCCAGACGAATGCGCGTCAGCGGCGTGCGCAAATCATGGCTGACACCGGCCATTAGCAGCGTGCGGTCGTCTGCCAGCTGTTTAACCCCCGCCGACATCTGATTGAATGCACGGGTTACTGAACGGACCTCCGAAGCACCGTACTCCCGCAGTGGCGGCGGGATAATGCCTTTACCGACCTGCAGAGCCGCGTGTTCCAGCTCCACAAGGGGTCGGTTCTGGATACGGATAAACAGCCAGGCTCCGCCGATCGCCAGCAGCATAATCGCCAGCGTGTAGCGGAACAGCGGCGAGAAGTCGCCCTGATGAATTTCGGTCAGCGGCACCCGCACCCAGATATCCGGCGAGAGCCAGGTCTTCAGCCAGACCACCGGGGAGTTTTTGTTAACCTCCACGCGGACATCGGTCGGGCCGCCCAACTGTTGCGCCATCTGCTGGCTGAGAAATTCGTAGTGCTGCGCCCAGCGTAATCCGCTCTCTTCCGCCGCCGCATTGGTATACAGCGAAATGCCCAGCTCGCGATAAATCTCGCGGCGAAATGCCGGAGGCACTTCAAGCTGTGTGCCATCTTCCAACTGCAGCCGATCGGTCATCAGCATACGCACTTCGTACGCCAGCACTTTGTTGAACTGCTGCAGGCTGGGCAGAATGGCGAAATTCAGCACCACCAGGTAGGTCGTGACCAGGCTGACGAACAGCAGGGTCACGATCAACAACAATGTGCGGGCAAACGAACTGCGGGGAGAGAAGCGGATCCGCCTCATGCCTTGCTGCCGTCCGGTACGAAGACGTAGCCCAGGCCCCAGACAGTCTGGATATAACGCGGATGAGCCGGATCTTCTTCCACCATGCGGCGCAGGCGGGAGATCTGTACGTCGATAGAACGCTCCATCGCACTGTACTCACGGCCACGGGCCAGATTCATCAGCTTGTCGCGGGACAGCGGCTCACGGGGGTGGCTCACCAGCGCTTTCAGCACGGCGAACTCACCGCTGGTCAGCGGCATTGGCTCGTCTTCACGAAACATCTCGCGCGTGCCGAGGTTCAACTTGAACTTACCGAAGGCGATCACCGCTTCTTCCTGAGAAGGTGCCCCTGGCAGCTCATTGGCCTGACGGCGCAGCACAGCGCGGATACGGGCCAGCAGCTCACGCGGGTTGAATGGTTTTGGAATGTAGTCATCCGCGCCAATTTCCAGCCCGACGATGCGGTCTACTTCTTCGCCTTTGGCCGTCACCATAATGATCGGCATCGGGTTGCTCTGGCTGCGCAGGCGGCGGCAGATAGAAAGACCATCTTCGCCAGGTAGCATCAAATCCAGCACCATCAGGTGGAAAGATTCACGGGTCAGCAGGCGATCCATCTGCTCGGCGTTCGCCACGCTGCGCACCTGGAAGCCCTGTTCGGTCAGATAACGTTCCAGCAACGCACGCAAACGCATGTCATCATCCACGACCAGAATTTTGTAGTTTTCTTGCATTTCGATACTCCCAAAGGCGCTATTGCCTGAGTCAATATTTTTAAAAAAGATGCCTGAATGTAACAGTCAATAATGGTTTATATTCTAGCCGAAATTGTTACAAAGCATATTAAACAGCAGCTTATCTTTAATTAAGGCTGAAAAACCTGCGCTGCCGCAAAGCTCAGAAAGTTAATTTTCTCCGCGAATAGTCATGACAAACAAGCAGTAACGACGGTCAGAAAAATTGCCGATCGGATTTGCATCACCGCACGCTTCACAACAAAATAGCGGCAGCATTCCAGAGAAAGAAATGGGCAGATGATGAAAACCAAACTGATCACCCGTGAAGGGTATAACAAGCTGAAGGATGAGCTGGACTTTCTCTGGCGGGAAGAGCGGCCGGAAGTGACAAAAAAGGTGACCTGGGCGGCCAGCCTCGGTGATCGCAGTGAAAATGCCGACTATCAGTACAACAAAAAACGCCTGCGCGAAATTGACCGTCGCGTTCGCTACCTCACCAAATGTCTGGAGCAACTGCGCATTGTCGATTATTCGCCGCAGCAGGACGGCAAGGTGTTCTTTGGTGCCTGGGTCGAAGTGGAAAACGACGACGGCGAGCTTAAACGTTTTCGTATCGTCGGCTATGACGAGATCTTTGGCCGCAAAGATTATATCTCAATCGACTCGCCAATGGCCCGTGCGCTGTTGAAAAAGGAAGTTGGTGACGTGGCAACGGTCCACACGCCAGCCGGTGAAGCCACCTGGTACGTCAATGAGATCGACTACGTTAAACAATCCTAATCACGCGGATCTTGCGCCTGAGGTTGCCCGGCGACTGGCAATTCTCGCCCGCAATCCGTATAACTGTCCGCTGTTTATAGCTACCAAGTAACCGATGATGAAAGATTCGCTGAGCCGCATAATTGCAAGTGAGCTGCAGGCGCGAGCAGAACAGGTTGATGCTGCTGTCCGTCTGCTGGATGAAGGGAACACCGTGCCGTTTATCGCACGTTATCGTAAGGAAGTGACCGGCGGACTGGACGATACCCAGTTGCGCCAGCTGGAAACACGCCTGGGCTACCTCAGGGAGCTTGAAGAGCGCCGCCAGTCAATTCTCAAATCAATCGACGATCAGGGCAAGCTCAGCGATGAGCTGGCTGACGCCATCCGCAGTACCCTGAGCAAAACCGAGCTTGAAGATCTTTACCTGCCTTATAAACCGAAGCGCCGCACCCGGGGTCAGATTGCTATTGAAGCAGGCCTTGAGCCGCTGGCCGACACGCTTTGGCAGGATCCGTCCCACGAGCCGGAGCAGTTGGCTGCAACTTTTGTCGACGCTGATAAAGGCGTTGCCGATACCAAAGCCGCCCTCGACGGCGCACGCTATATCCTGATGGAGCGCTTTGCCGAAGATGCTTCACTGCTGGCGAAAGTGCGTGAATATCTGTGGAAAAATGCCCACCTGGTATCCCGCGTGCTGGAAGGCAAAGAAGAAGAAGGGGCGAAATTCCGCGACTACTTCGACCACCATGAAGCGCTCTCCAGCGTGCCTTCTCACCGTGCGCTGGCGATGTTCCGCGGCCGCAACGAAGGCGTGCTGCAGCTGGCGCTGAATGCTGACCCGCAGTTCGACGAGCCGCCGCGTGAAAGCCACGGCGAACAGATTATTACCGACCATCTGGGCCTGCGCCTGAACAATGCTCCGGCAGACAGCTGGCGCAAAGCCGTGGTCAGCTGGACCTGGCGCATCAAGGTGCTGCTGCACCTGGAAACCGAGCTGATGGGCACCGTGCGTGAGCGCGCAGAAGACGAAGCAATCAATGTATTCGCCCGTAACCTGCACGACCTGCTAATGGCTGCTCCTGCGGGTATGCGAGCCACCATGGGTCTCGATCCGGGCCTGCGTACCGGCGTGAAGGTTGCCGTGGTGGATGCCACCGGCAAGCTGGTCGCTACTGATACCATTTACCCGCACACCGGCCAGACTGCCAAAGCCGCCGCCGCTGTGGCTGCGCTCTGCACCAAACATCAGGTCGAACTGGTGGCAATTGGTAACGGCACCGCCTCACGCGAGACCGAGCGCTTCTTCCTCGATATTCAGAAGCAGTTCCCACAGGTGAACGCGCAGAAGGTGATTGTCAGTGAAGCCGGTGCTTCGGTGTATTCCGCTTCCGAGCTGGCAGCGCTGGAGTTCCCGGACCTCGACGTTTCCATCCGTGGTGCGGTTTCCATCGCACGTCGTCTGCAAGACCCGTTGTCCGAGCTGGTGAAAATCGATCCTAAATCCATCGGCGTTGGCCAGTATCAGCATGACGTCAGTCAGAGCCAGCTGGCGAAAAAGCTGGATGCAGTAGTGGAAGACTGTGTGAACGGCGTGGGGGTGGATCTGAACACCGCCTCCGTGCCGTTGCTGACCCGCGTGGCCGGGCTGACCAAAATGATGGCGCAGAATATCGTCAGCTGGCGTGACGAAAACGGTCGCTTCCAGGACCGCCAGCAGCTGCTGAAAGTCAGCCGTCTGGGGCCAAAAGCCTTTGAGCAGTGCGCGGGCTTCCTGCGTATCAACCACGGTGACAACCCTCTGGATGCTTCAACGGTTCACCCGGAAGCCTATCCGGTGGTGCAGCGTATCCTGGCGGCCACTCAGCAGGCGCTGGATGAGCTGATGGGGAATCCCGCCGGGCTACGCAACCTGCGGGCGGTGGACTTCACCGATGAGCGCTTCGGGGTACCAACCGTCACCGATATCATCAAAGAGCTGGAAAAGCCGGGCCGCGATCCGCGTCCGGAGTTCAAAACCGCCCAGTTCGCCGAAGGGGTCGAAACCCTGAACGATCTGCTACCGGGGATGGTGCTGGAAGGCTCGGTCACCAACGTCACCAACTTTGGTGCTTTTGTCGATATCGGCGTGCATCAGGATGGTCTGGTGCATATCTCTTCGCTTTCTGACAAGTTCGTCGATGATCCACACAAAGTGGTGAAAGCAGGCGATATCGTCAAGGTGAAGGTGATGGAAGTGGATCTGCAGCGTAAGCGCGTCGCCCTGACCATGCGTCTTGATGAGCAGCCGGGTGAAACCAATGCCCGTCGCGGCGGCGGTGGCAACGCTGGCGGTCGCGACAATGCGCGTCCGGCCCAGAGCCCTCGTCCGGCGGCATCACAGCCTGCTGGCAACAGCGCAATGGGCGACGCCCTGGCGGCGGCATTCGGCAAAAAGCGTTAAGCCCTGTGGAGCGGATCGCCCGATCCGCTCCTTATTTGACCAAATTAAACTTGTCCTGAGTCAATAAGAGCGAGAATCATTCTCATTATAATCCCCCTGGTTAATAATAACGGTGCAAAATTGCGCCGGTAAGGGTAATTATTTATGCAATATATTCCAGGGCAAGATTATCAGATCCTTTGTTACTCCCCAGAGGTCAGCGCCGCCTTCCGGCAGAAGCTGCTCTCTCTCGGCCTGCTGCCGGGCGCCATCTTTAAGGTCAGGCGCGTGGCACCGCTGGGCGATCCCATCCAGATTGAAACCCGCCGCTTCAGCCTGATGCTGCGCAAAAAAGATCTCTCCTTCCTGCAACTTGCCACTCCTGAATAAAGCGAGCTTAAAGATGAAAGCATTCACTATCGGGCTGATTGGTAATCCCAATTCAGGCAAAACCACGCTGTTTAATCAGCTGACCGGTGCAAGGCAGCACGTCGGTAACTGGGCCGGGGTCACGGTTGAGCGCAAGGAAGGCAGTTTCATCACAGAGCAGTACAAAGTGCGGCTGGTTGACCTGCCCGGCACCTACTCTCTGACCACCATCTCTGAGCAGACCTCGCTGGATGAGCAGATTGCCTGCCACTACATGCTGAGCGGGGAAGCTGACCTGGTGATTAACGTGGTCGATGCCAGCAATCTGGAGCGTAATCTCTACCTGACCCTGCAGTTGCAGGAGTTGGGCATTCCCTGCATCGTCGCGCTGAACATGCTGGATATCGCCCGCAGCCAGCATATTCATATCGATGTGGCCGCGCTGGCTGAAAAACTCGGCTGCCCGGTAATCCCGCTGGTGTCTAACCGGGGTAAAGGTCTGACCGAGCTGAAACAAGCTATCGACACCCCTCCCCACACCGCCAGCCAGTTCGTTGTGGACTATCCGCAGGAAGTGGAAGCCAACGTCGCCGCTCTGACGGCTGCCATGCCTGAACAGCTTGCTGCGGATCGTCGGCGCTGGCTGGCGCTGCAAACGCTGGAAGGGGATATTTACTGCCGTTCGCAGTGCGGTGAAGCAGCAGACCTGCTATCCGGACTGCCAGACCTGGAGGCCTGCCCTCTGGAGATTGCCCAGGCTCGTTACCGGGCAATTGAAACCCTGTGCCAGAGCGCAACCGCCATGCAGGAAGCCACGCCGCACCGCCTTTCTGCCCGGCTGGATGCGCTGGCGCTGAATCGCTGGCTGGGTATCCCGATATTTCTGGCCGTGATGTATTTGATGTTTTTCCTCGCGATTAACCTTGGGGGTGCGTTGCAGCCGCTGTTCGATAAAAGCTCGGCAGCCATCTTTATTGATGGTATGCAGTGGCTGGGCGCGACTTTGCATTTCCCGACGATCCTCACGCTGTTCCTTGCCCAGGGGATTGGCGGCGGTATCAACACCGTGATGCCGCTGGTGCCGCAAATTGGCCTGATGTACCTGTTCCTGTCGGTAATGGAAGATTCCGGCTATATGGCGAGGGCGGCCTTCGTGGTCGACCGGCTGATGCAGGCGCTGGGCCTGCCGGGGAAATCTTTTGTGCCGCTGATCGTCGGGTTTGGCTGTAATGTCCCGTCGGTGATGGGGGCAAGAACGCTGGATGCGCCACGTGAAAGGCTGATCACCGTATTGATGGCCCCGTTTATGTCCTGTGGTGCCCGTCTGGCGATTTTCGCGGTGTTTGCCTCGGCCTTCTTCGGCAAGAGCGGTGCGCTGGTCGTTTTCAGCCTGTATCTGCTCGGCATCACTGCAGCAATCCTCACTGGCCTGATCCTGCGGCACACGCTGATGCGCGGCGAGGCGGCACCGTTTGTGATGGAGCTGCCGACCTGGCACGTGCCGCACGTTAAGAGCCTGCTGCTGCAAACCTGGCAGCGACTGAAAAGCTTTGTGATCCGCGCCGGTAAGGTGATTGTGGCCGTAAGCGTGCTGATTGGCGCACTGAACAGCTTCTCCTTCAGCGGCCAGCCGGTGTCCAGCATCAACGATTCGGCGCTGGCGACGGTCAGCCGCTCAATCACCCCCTTGCTGAACCCAATGGGTGTGGATAGCAGTAACTGGCAGGCAACGGTCGGGCTGGTCACCGGAGCAATGGCAAAAGAGGTGGTGGTCGGCACTCTCAACACGCTGTACACCGCTGAAGCACTGCATCAGGAAGAGTTTGATGCCAGCAGCTTCAGCCTGCTCGCCGAACTGGGTGATGCCGTGCAGGAAACCTGGGACGGCGTGAAAAGCACCTTCAGCCTCAGCGTGCTGTTTCATCCAATCGAAGCCAGCAAAGGCGACGGCGATATGGGCAGCGGCTCGATGGGCGTGATGCACAGTAAGTTCGCCAGCGATGCAGCGGCTTACAGCTACCTGATCTTCGTGCTGTTGTATGTACCCTGCGTGTCGGTAATGGGGGCCATCGCCCGCGAAAGCAGCCGCCGCTGGATGCTGTTCTCGATCCTCTGGGGCACCAATCTGGCTTACTCACTGGCGACGGTGTTTTACCAGTTGGCAACGTTCACGGAGCATCCTCAGTCCAGCGCCATCACGCTGATGGCGGTCGTCGCCTTTAACGGCCTGCTGTGGCTGGTGTTGAAAAACATCACCTTACCGCCAGAAAGGCTGATTATGATGACCACCACGCCGAAAGGTTGTTCAGGCTGCGCCAAAAGCGGTGGCTGCCACTGAATTTGCGATTTTGTTTCAACGGTCTACAGTGAAAACTATCGTGGCGGCAACTGAATGCGGTGGCTCACTGTTTAAAAATGGAAATTATCAATAACTTACTCGATAAGATCTATGACAGCACCTTTCCCACAGAGTGCCGGGACAGGCTGACAGAAGCAATTTTGCAGACCCGTCTTGCGCTGGATCATCAGCGCAAGACCCACTGGGATGAAAAGGACGTAGTGCTGATCTCCTATGCCGATCAGTTCCGTGAAAGTGAAACCCCGACGCTGCAAACCTTCTCCCGTTTTTACCAGCAATACCTTCAGTCCAGCTTCAGCCTTGTGCACCTGCTCCCCTTCTTTCCCTGGTCTTCTGACGACGGCTTTTCGGTCATTGACTACCATCGGGTTAACGCCATCTGCGGCGAATGGTCGGATGTGGCGGAGCTGCACCAGCACGCGCGGCTGATGTTCGATTTTGTCTGCAACCATATGTCCGCACACAGCGCCTGGTTTAAACACTTTCTCGCCCGGGACCCAGGCTGGGACGACTTTTTTATCAGCATCGTGCCTTCTACCGATCTCAGCGCAGTGACCCGGCCGCGCACCTCACCGCTGTTGACGCCGTTTGAGAGGGCGGATGGCGAAACGAAGTTTATCTGGACCACCTTCAGCGCCGATCAAATCGACCTGAACTTTGCCAGCCCGACCGTGCTGCTGAGGATGGTGGACGTGCTGCTGGATTACCTGGCGAAAGGGGCCGATTACGTGCGGCTGGATGCGGTGGGCTATATGTGGAAAACGCCCGGCACCTCCTGTATTCATCTGGAGAAAACCCACCTGCTGGTGAAGCTGTTCCGTGCCATTGCTGACGAGGTGGCTCCGGGTACGGTGATCATCACCGAAACCAACGTGCCGCATAAGGACAACATCAGCTATCTGGGCAACGGCCGGGATGAGGCGCAGATGGTTTATCAATTCTCACTGCCGCCGCTGGTGCTGCATGCCATTCACTATGGCTCTTCCCGCGCGCTGAAAAACTGGGCGGCCTCACTGGATCCGGGCGAGGGAACCACCACCTGGTTTAACTTTCTCGCCTCGCACGACGGTATCGGCCTGAATCCATTGCGCGGTATTTTGCCGGAGACCGAAATCGTCTCGCTGGTCAGGGATCTGGCCATCGAAGGCGCGCTGGTCTCCTATAAAAACAACCCAGACGGCACCACCAGCCCTTACGAAATCAACGTTACCTACATGGATGCTCTGAACAAAAAGGACGACGATGACCAGGTGCGCCTGCAACGCTTTATGCTGGCTCATGCCCTGCTGTTGGCTTTTCCCGGTGTGCCCGCCATCTACGTACAAAGTATCCTGGGTTCCCGTAACGATTCAGAAGGAGTGAAAGTGGCCGGGCATAATCGCGCCATTAACCGTGAGAAATATGCACTGAGCGAGATTGAAGCCGCGCTGAGCGACGAGCAGACGCTGCGTCACAAGGTTTTCCACCAGTTGAGTGGGTTGATTCAGCTACGCACGCGCCAGCCCGCCTTCCATCCGGACAGCCCGATGGAGGTGCTGGAAAGCGATAATGCGCTGCTGGTAATACGCCGTCAGTCAGAGAAGGTGCATGAAGAGCTACTGTGCGTTTATAACCTCAGCAGCAAAGATATCTGTTGGCTCCTGCCGGACAACCGGAATTACCACGATATTATTGGCAACGAAGTTATCGCCGGAGAGCTGCCGCTGACATTGCGCCCCTGGCGCTACCTGTGGCTGAAAAATACCTGAAAGCGCACTTTATAAGAATGACAGTCCGCTATTTTTGGTGTGTTATGCCTCGTGCTCTTTGGCTGTGCCAGAAGAGCTATCAGGTTATTTTATCTACAGGGAAGAAATTATGTTTAGCAGGATCAACAGACGGGTGCTTGCACTGACAACATTCATTGGCGGCGTGATCAGTTCATTAGTTAAATCAGGCACTGAGTCAAACATGCCCCCACGAATCGCCGATGAAATATCCCCGCCTGCAGCTAATATTGACGCCTGGCTTGGATGGTCAGGGTTTAATTCTCATTCGCATGATTACGTTTATCAGGGGGTGACGGTTCCCGGTGCAGTCATGCTTTACCACTGGCTGTTCAGTTTTGCCTTTGCATTCTTATACGTGTTTATCTCTGCGGTAACACCCAAAATAAGATTTGGGTTCGGTGCAGCTTATGGGATAGCGATAACATTGTTCATGCACGGTTTACTGATCCCGGCATTAGGTTTCAGGCATCCCGCGTATCTTAACGGAGAGGCTGGCTGGTTATGGAATCTGAACGGCTACGAATTCTGGAGCGAACTCATTGGACATATTTGCTGGTCTGTTTCCATTGAGGTCTGTCTTATTGCCGTCCTGGCAATGCTTTCGAAACCTATAACGGGCTGTTGGACGAAGTAAATTATTCAGAATCCACCAGTGTTATATCAGGCAGAGTAAACTCTGCCTGTGTGACAAAGATTATTTATATACATCCGCAGTCGCGCTGAACTTACCGTGTTCACGGCCAGCAATCACCAGAAAATATTTACCCCCCTTTTCATCTGCCAGTTTGGAAAGCTCACGTTTGGCATCCATTGGCGAAGTGGTTTCAGCGGTGGTGTTCACCGTGCCGATTTTCTCCAGATTCATGGTTTTCACTTCTTCTTTGGTCACTTCTTTGGCCGCCAGCGCACCAAAAGAAACCGAACCCACCAGAAGAGCGATTGCTACAGTTTGAAAAATTTTCATCAAAGACACTCCGCATTAGTGTTGTTTTCAGGAATAAGCAGTCGCTTGAGGAGCTTGCAGGAAGGAAATAACGCCCGACTCCCTGGACAACTCAGAGGTAAAAAAGGTAAGCGACCTTGATTACCCAAATAATTATTACCCGTTATGACCAATTCGCCAGTTTTTAACGCAAAATTAATTGATAATTTTTAGTCCGAAATCAATAAGTTGTTGGCAGAATGCGTCCGGATGGGAAATAAACGGGGCGTGAGCGGCTTTTTCGATGATCGCTGACTCACTCTCAGGCCATAAAGCATCCAGTAATGGCGCGACTTTGCGCGGCACAAGGCCATCCAACGCGCCGTAAATCCGCAGCAGAGGCAATATTAACGAAGTCATCTCTTCACGCAGATCGACAGTGCGTAAAATTTCAAGACCGCCGTTCAGCACCTCAACTTCTGGCACGGGCAGCGACAGCACCACGCTTTTCAGCAGCCGGGCATCCTGGCGGGCCGTTTCGGTGCCCAATGTCTGCAGCGCGAGGAAGCGTTCCACGGTGCGCTGGAAATCCTCACTCAGCTGACGCTGAAAACCGCTCAGCGTTTCTGGTTTGATGCCCGGCCAGCCTTCACCGGCTGTGAAGCACGGAGAAGAGGCAACGCTGATCAGCCCGCTGACCTGTTCCGGATATTGCAGCGCCATGCGGCTGGCTACCAGGCCACCCAGAGACCAGCCCAGCCACAGCGCTCTGGCGGGAGCCTGTAACTTCAGGATCGCCACCATCTCTTCCACGCTCATAGCCGGGAATCCCTGGCTGCGTCCATAGCCGGGCAGATCGACAAGGTGCAGGCGGAAATACGGGCTGAGTCGATCAACGATGCTGTGCCAGACACCCGCATTCAGTCCCCAGCCGTGCAGCATCACAAGATCGCGATCTCCGCTGCCAATTGTCTGCCAGTAAAGCTGAGCCATCCTTTAATATCCTGTATTTGCCATGGAGGCCGCTATGCTATCAATGCCCACCGCCTGTTGGCTATGCCGGATGCCACTTGCCCTGCCCGCTCAGGGCATTTGCAGCCTGTGCCTGCGCCAGCTCCCCATCGCTCCCCCCTGCTGTCCCCGCTGCGGCTTGCCCGCTCTGCACATCCGGCAGGAATGCGGCCGCTGTCAGCTAAAACCGCCGCCCTGGCAACGGATGATGTTTGTTACCGGCTGGCAACCGCCCCTGCGCGACTGGGTCAAACAGCTGAAATTTTTTGGCGCAACAGCACTCTCGGTGATGCTTGCACGGCTGGTTTTGTTAAGTTGGTTAGCTGCAAGACGTCAGTTCTTGCTGGATAAGCCCGATCTGCTGCTCTGCGTACCATTGCACCGCAAACGCGCCTGGCTGCGGGGCTACAACCAAATGGACGACGTTACCCGGCATCTGTCACGCTGGATTGGTTGCTCCTACGCCGCCGCAGGCTTAAAGCGTCAGCGGCGGACGCGGATCCAGCACAGCCTGCGGGCCAGTGCACGAAAAAGAAACCTGCGGGGCGCCTTCAGGGTTGAAATTGCGGTGAAGGGGAGGCATATCGCGCTTGTAGACGATGTGATCACCACCGGCAGCACCGTGGGAGAAATCAGCCGCATTTTGCTGGCCGCAGGCGCGGCGAGCGTGCAGGTATGGAGCCTGTGCCGAACCTTGTAGAGCGTCGGCGATGGGCGTATTATAACCAACTAAATTAGTCAACTATTGAGCAATCGCCATGATCCGAATTACTGATTCTGCGCAAGAGCACTTCTCAAAACTGCTGTCAAAACAGGAAGATGGCACTCAGATTCGCGTATTCGTTATCAATCCGGGTACCCCTACCGCGGAATGCGGCGTCTCCTACTGCCCACCCGATGCGGTAGAAGCCACCGATACCGAACTGAAATTCGCGAAGCTGTCTGCTTTTGTGGATGAGCTGAGCGCGCCTTATCTGGAAGACGCCGAAATTGATTTTGTCACCGATAACCTCGGTTCACAGCTGACGCTGAAAGCGCCTAACGCCAAAATGCGTAAGGTCAGCGATGATGCACCGCTGATTGAGCGCGTTGAGTATCAGCTGCAGGCCACCATCAACCCACAGCTGGCCAGCCACGGCGGTAAAGTGTCGCTGATGGAAATCACCGATGACGGCTTCGCCATTCTGCAGTTTGGCGGCGGCTGTAACGGTTGTTCGATGGTCGATGTCACCCTGAAGGAAGGCATTGAGAAAGAGCTGCTGGTCGCCTTCCCTGAACTGAAAGGCGTGCGTGACCTGACGGAACACCAGCGCGGCGAGCACTCATTCTACTGAGTGCAAGCCCATACAGCGCCCGGTGAGGATTTCCCTGACCGGGCGTTTTTCCCGCTTATTTCTTCTGTTTTTCCCCTGCTTTACGCCGATGGTTTAAGTCCTTGATCAACCGGTTAATCCTCTGATCCACAAATATCTCTTCCAGCGTCAGGCTTAGCTTTCTCCGCCAGTTGGGATACTGATCCGTGGTGCCCGGCACGTTGACCGGTTTTTCCATATCCATCCAGTCTTCCGGCTGTAATCCCAGCAGTGCGCTGTTGCTGTCAGCGATAAACCGCTGCATACCCCGATTCAGATCCGGGGTCATTTTCATCAGGCTGGCCTTTTTGCCGATGCTTTTCGGCAGGCAGCTATACTGATGCAGCGCTTTCAACAGCGCCTGCTTTTGTCTTGCCCGGTCCTGATACAGCGAGTGCAGCACGGCCTTATCCGGATAGATGCCAAGCCGTTCACCCAGCGCCAGATCGCCAGCGCTCCAGAATCCCCGCAGGGTGGGCAAATCGTGTGTCGTGGCGCTGGCCATTGACTGGCGCGGCCATGCAGCGGGCGGACGGTAACGGTCAGCGTTTTCCTGTTCAAAATAGAGCACCTTCCATGAATAGATGCCGCTTTCCCGCAGTTTTGAGACGATCTCCACCGGCACGGTGCCAAGATCTTCACCGATCACCATGCACTGAGTCCGCTGGCTCTCCAGCGCCAGGATCGCCAGCAAATCATCCACCGGATAGTAGATGTAAGCGCCATAATTGGCGGTTTCACCATAAGGTATCCACCACAGGCGCAGCAACGACATCACGTGGTCGATACGTAATGCGCCACAGCTGGCCATGTTGGCCCGCAGCAGGTCAATAAACGGCTGGTAAGCCCGCACGTTCATCACATGCGGATCCATCGGCGGAAGTCCCCAGTTCTGCCCCAGCGGCCCGAGGATATCCGGCGGCGCACCGACGGAAGCCCGCAGACAGTACAACTCACGGTCACACCAGGTTTCCGCCCCGCCTTCCGCCACGCCTACCGCAAGATCACGATATAAGCCTACCGGCATCTCCCGCTGCTGGCTGAGCTGCCAGCACTCATTAAACTGCCGGTTCGCCAGCCACTGCAACCATAGCCAGAAGCGCACTTCCTCCTGATGCTGCCGGCAGAACTGCTGCACCTCTTCACTGTGCACATCCTGTAATGCCTGCGGCCACACCGGCCAGCCCCAGCGTGCAGGATCTTCCTTCAGCATCGCCCCGTGCAGGGCATCAAAAGCCGCCTGCCAGTAGAGGCTGCCACCACCTCCGACGATAAAAGCCTCAAAATGCTGGCGGGTGGGATCGTCACTTTTACGCAGACTGAAGTGTTGCCAGGCGTGGCGCAGCCCGGACATTTTCAGCTCGCCGACCAGCGCGTAATTCACCCATTCGCTATCACGTGCCTGCTGCAACCGCTTCTGCGTATTTTTCTGCTGCCACCAGCGCTGCGCTGCCTTGCTGTGTCCGAAGTCCGGCA
Source organism: Erwinia sp. 009765445 (assembly GCF_058137865.1). Lineage (NCBI taxonomy): Bacteria > Pseudomonadati > Pseudomonadota > Gammaproteobacteria > Enterobacterales > Erwiniaceae > Erwinia > Erwinia sp. 009765445. Next base: position 143,786 of record NZ_JBYUWC010000008.1, on the reverse strand, counting down.
CGGCTGCCACGTCGATATACATCACGTTCAGCCAGCGCCGGGAGGAAGGGCTGTACGGGCTGGCATTCTCCGGGCTGGCGGGATAAAGAGAGTGGATCGGATTGAGGCCGATAAAAGCCCCGCCCCGGTCGGCCACTTCCGCCAGCATACGTTTCAAATCGCCAAAGTCGCCCATCCCCCAGTTACTTTGCGAGCGGACGCTATAAAGCTGCACGCAGCTGCCCCACAGTTTTTTTCCCTGCCGCAACGGCTCCGGCTCGTAACAGCGTTTTGGCGCGATGATAACCCGGCAATTCCACTGCTTTTTAGCCTGGCTGAGCTGCAGCTGATGGTAGCCCAGCGGCAGGTTTGACGGCAGGGAGATCCCGCTGCCTGCGTTCACCTTACCGCTGTATTCACGGCCGTTCTCAGTTACCAGTTGCCACTGATAATCGCCTTTGCCCGCCACTTCCAGCTTTAGCGAACGCTTGCGCTGATAAACCTTACAGGGCGGGATCGGCCCGGGTTTTGCCTTACGGGCATCCGACATCGTGGCGAGCAGGCGCTGGCGAACTTCGACGCTGACCTCTTCCGGTTGTCCTCTGGCATTAATGTACTCAGAGGCAATTCCCGCCGTTGCGGCTTCCCGTTCAAACTTCTTTCTGTCCATCGCCTCTCCCTAGCGTTTTGCCTGCCAGATGCGTTGCTGATAATCACGGATTGAGCGATCGGAGCTGAACATTCCGGTGCGGGCAGTATTTAGGATCGCCGCACGGGTCCAGGCTTCTTCATCGCGGTACAGCACTTCCACCTGTTTCTGCGCTTCGCAGTAGCTGGCGAAGTCGGCCAGCACCAGCCAGGGATCGCCGCCCTTGCCCAGGCTGTTCAGCATCAGATCAAAAGCGTGTTTGTCGCCGCCGCTGAAGAAACCTTTCTCCATCTCTTTAAGAATGGCATCCAGATGTTTGTCCTTTTTGCGCAGCCTGAGCGGCGCATAGCCACTGGCCTTCAGCGCTTTCACCTCATCGACGGTATTGCCGAAGATAAAGATATTCTCCGGTCCCACCTGCTCTGCGATCTCCACGTTTGCCCCGTCGAGCGTACCGACAGTCAGCGCCCCGTTCAGCGCCAGCTTCATGTTGCCGGTGCCGGAGGCCTCGTAGCCTGCGGTGGAGATCTGTTCGGAGATATCGGCCGCCGGGATCATCAGCTCCGCCGCCGTAATGCGGTAGTCAGGAATAAACACCACCTTCAGCCTGTCGCCGATCAGCGGGTCATTATTGATTTTCTCCGCCACTTTATTGATGGCGTAGATGATGTTTTTGGCGAGGTAATAACCGGGAGCCGCCTTGGCACCAAACAGGAAGACCCGTGGCACAAAGTCCGTCTCCGGATTATCGCGCAGCTGTTTATAGCAGGAGAGAATGTGCAGCAGACCAAGGTGCTGACGTTTGTATTCATGCAGGCGTTTGATCTGCACGTCGAAAATCGCATCAGGATTGACCACAATCCCGGTCAGAAGCCTGATGTAGTCAGCAAGGCGGACTTTATTGTCATGTTTGATCTGGCGATAACGCTGGCGGAAGTGCTCATCTTCCGCATACGGTTCTAACCCTTTCAGCGCGTCAAGGTTGTTAGCCCACTCCACGTTCAGCGTCTCGTCGATCAAACCAGCCAGCGCCGGATTGCACTGCTTCAGCCAGCGGCGTGGCGTGATACCGTTGGTGACGTTATGGAATTTGGTCGGCCACAGCTGATGGTATTCCGGGAACAGATCCTTCACTACCAGCTCAGAATGCAGTGCGGCAACCCCGTTCACCGCAAAACCGCTGACCACGCACAGGTTAGCCATGCGCAACTGATGGTCATACAGCACTGCCAGCTTTTCCCACTTAGCTTCATCGCCTGGCCAGTGCTTATCCACCAGCTTTTTGAAGCGCTTGTTGATCTCTTTCACGATCATATAGTGGCGCGGCAACAAAGAACGCACCAGCTTTTGATCCCAGCGCTCCAGCGCTTCCGGCATCAGCGTGTGGTTGGTGTAGGCGAAGGTTTTACTGGTGACAGCCCAGGCCTCATCCCAGCCCATCTGATGCTCATCCAGCAGCACGCGCAGCATCTCCGGAATGGCGATAGTCGGGTGAGTGTCATTCAGCTGAATCACTTCATAGTCGGGCAGTTCGCCGATTTTTCGCCCGGCCAGATGGTGGCGGCGCAGGATATCGGCCACTGAACAGGCACACTGGAAATATTGCTGCATCAGCCGGAGACGCTTGCCTTCCTGATGGTTATCATTGGGATACAGCACCTTCGTCAGCTTCGCCGCATCGATCCCCTGCTGTTCAGACTGCAAAAACTTGCCGTCGTTAAAAAGCGTCAGATTAAAAGGATGCGCATGAGTGGCCTGCCAGAGCCGCAGCGGCTGAGCAACGCCGTTGTGATAGCCGGTTACCGGCAAATCCCATGCTTCGCCACGCAGGGTCACCGCAGGATCCCAGCGAAAACCGGTGCCATTTTTGACCACCTTACCGCCCAGGCCGACATTCACATCCAGCGCGGCATTGTGACGGAACCACGGATAGCTGTTGCGGTGCCAGTCATCCGGTGCCTCGCGTTGCTGACCATCATTAAAGGACTGGCGGAAAAGGCCATACTGATAGTTCAGCCCGTAGCCGGTGGCAGATTGTCCGACCGTCGCCATCGAGTCCAGAAAGCAGGCCGCCAGCCGCCCCAGCCCCCCATTGCCCAGCGCCGGATCGACCTCCTCTTCCAGCAGCTCGCTCAGCTCGACCTGATGCTGAGCCAGCACGGCTTTCACCTCGTTGTACCAGCCCAGGTTGAGCAGATTGTTACCGGTTAACCTGCCGATCAAAAACTCCATCGAAATGTAGTTTACGTGGCGCTGCTTCTTTGCCGCTTTGGCCACTGGCAGCGCCGCCAGTAGCTCAGCCAGTGCGCCGCTGAGCGCCTGCCACCACTGGTGATAAGTCATTTCACTGGCTGAAGATAATCCAAGATGCTGCCACTGGCGCGTCAGGGCCGCCTCAAATCGTGCCGGGTTAAATTTCTGCTGCGACATACCGCTTCCTTCTGCGTAAAGGGGAAAGGGAATTGCAAACGGGCTGGGACACTTACAGTTAAGACCCGAACAGAAAAAAATGCTCACGCAGCAGAGTGATAAAGTTCAATTTTGAACGTGAGAAACCTTTGAATTCATGTCTTATCATATAAAAAAACATTTTCATAGGCCATTAACTAAATTACAACCCACTATAAAAAAAAGAAAAAAATCAATAAGACATATAAGTCTATAGTTAAAATTAATTAGAAAAATAGAAAGCCTGTAACAATAACAATAACAATAACAATAACAATAACAATAACAATAACAATAACAATAACAATAACAATAACAATAACA
>NZ_JBYUWC010000008.1:0-140286 GCF_058137865.1 Erwinia sp. 009765445 | reverse complement strand
TAACAATAACAATAACAATAACAATAACAATAACAATAACAATAACAATAACAATAACAATAACAATAACAATAACATTCAAAATAACAACCCTTATTAGAAAGGGCTAACTTAATAGTGTGATACGAATAGATATATTATTGTTTTCATAATGAAACTCAAGAGAAGTGACTAATGTTTTCTCAACCTTCTCTCTCTATTCTGGAAAAATCTAGCAATGTAACTATTCGGATAGTTATCTTGAATATATATGTAGATATCTTTAGCTAACGACAATGCATTAATAGACAAAGTTTTTTATCATAAATATCCACACCATTTGATACAGACACAGGTGAGATTTTACTCATAAGCACACAAATAAATACATAGTTCCCATGAGTCAAAAGAGAAGGTATTCTCGCTTCTATTTCATCCTGGGATGTAGTCGTTGATGCTATCATCTCACTCAATATTTCACTACATACTCTATAAAGATTAACTCTATTTATTACACTGACTCCAGAAGGGGGGGCTTAGGATTAAAAACCTGATCATATAAATATGACTCATTAGAATCAAAAAACCTACCTCGATTAGATTTAAGTGTAGAAATTAATTGTGGAACTTTTGAGTAACAGACAAGTGCATTTAATGAATCATCGATGTCGATAACACTTTCAGATGAAACATCTGAGTCTTCCTGTCGCAATAATTTGTATGTGTAACCACCAATGAAATTAATTTCTCTTTGTATTTTTTGCTGTTCAGGTCGTTGAGTTGTGAAATCCCTACCTGTTACTCTGTTTTGTGTATTATTATATTTTGTAACATCTCTCAGAAATTCAGCGTCTTTAGCATTTATAAAACGAATCATTACTCTTACTAAATCTTTTTTGTCTTCAGGAAAATTATCAAAAACGGTTCCTATCGAGCTAACAGTTTGCGCACCATTTATAATATTTAAGGTTTTAAAGCCAAAAACGCCAAATCGCCTTGAAGAACCAGCATTTGCAATACTTTCATTTACTTCTTCATAAGTTGCTGTAATGCCATTATTATAACACCAAAAAAGATCAGGGTTACTTTCTACTGTAGTCTTTATACCAGAGTTAACAGTCCCAGAATCACCTAATACACTTCGGATGTTTTTCTCAAACAGAGAGTATTTATATTTCTTCCACCAATCAGAAATAACTCGAGCTGAAATAGCACCATAAATAGCTCTATCAAGGTGAAGAAACCTCCCCGTAAGACTCTAAAGCAACATCATTTATATCTATAGCACCAATAGACTGTGAACTGAGGCTTGATGATATATCCGTAACATTTGGTGTTTCAAAGAATATTGTATAGTCATCTCTTGAATCGAGATCTCTGAACAAAAGAGCTTTGTTTTGGCTTTTTTCCCAAAATGAAATTTCTTCAGTAACTTCGCTACTGATATCATGAGTACCAGTATAAATGAAGACACAGATACATTTATAACTACTGCTTGTTATAGCTTTAACAATTGACTCTTTATAGGTCAGAAACCTCTCATTAAATGAGGATAAATCATTTGCTATAACTTTAGCGCAAGCATATTTGAAACGGCCAAAATCCTTGATGCTAACAGAACCATTCCCATCTTTAATAAATTTAGATTGAACCAGAATGAGTTTCTTAGAGTTCTGATTTACATATACTGCATCAATTCCACCATCATCACTGCCATCACAAACTGCATTAGCAGCCATCTCGGGATCTGATTCATCACCGTACATTCTAACTGCATGTGCAGCAATACATCTAGTAACTAACACCTCTCTTCGTGATACACCTTGAGAGTTGGTATTTTCCATATTAATAAAGCTGCCATAAACATCCTCAAGATTATTTGCCAGCCGGGTCAAACCAACAGAACGAGTATCACTACTGAAATCATCCCTTGCCATAATATACCTTACATTGAAGTGGTTTATCTAGCTATGATTCATAGCTCGTGACTATCATGTATTAATTTCTTTTAAAGAAATCATATGGATAATTCAAATTATTATCTAAACCTTCAATTCTCCTTTTCATGATTCCTAGCTAGTAGAACGGACTGTCGATTAAATCTATGCCTAAGTGAAATTACTAAGTAATGATAACTAATCATATTGCAACGAATATAAAAAAAACCAGTAAAATTATTCATTTTCATGATGAAATTCATTCAATATGAGCATAAGTCATAAATTTTACTTTCCAATCGCCTTGAAGAGCGTAAGATATTTGCACGTGCATTTACACGTGCAATAAACAAAGGAGGGGAGATATGCCAGCAACTTCAGTGCGCCATAAAAAAACCGTCAGCGTGACGCTTGAACCCATGCTGTATGACCAAGCACGTCAGGCAGGCATCAATCTTTCCGCCATACTGGCCGAGGCTTTAAAGCGGGAAATACGGGCCGTCGAGGCTCAGCAATGGAAACGTGAAAACAAGGAAGCTCTTCAGGAACTGAATCGCATCACTGATGAGCATGGTATGTTGTCCGATGACCACAGGACATTCTGAAGATGCAATACACCGTCTACCACCACTCAGGCAACAGTCAGGATTATCCCTATCTCCTTGATGTACAGAGTGACATTATTGATGCTCTGAACACTCGTCTGGTTATCCCGTTGTTTCCATTGAGTAAACTTCGTGGCAAACAGCCGGTACGTCTGTGTCCGGTGCTGGAGATTGAAGGCAGGGAATATCTTGTGATGACCCACGAGATGGCAAGCGTCCGCCAGACGCTTCTGGGCGGGGAAGTGGTTAATGTTGAGCATCATAGCAAAACCATCAAAGACGCCATCGATTTTCTGATCGACGGCTTCTGACCTGCTAAATTCTGCTGCTGATGCGTTGCTGTCAGCACAGCTCCAGATGCACTTCGTGTTGCTCAATGGTTTTCAGCACGCCGGGCGGCGGCGTTTCATCAGTGAACAGGTAGTCAATCAGGCTCATGTTACCCAGGTTAACCATCGCATTCCGGCCAAATTTCGAGTGATCAGCCACCAGCATCACGCAGCGCGAGTTCTCGATAATCGCCCGCTTGGTGCGCACTTCGTGGTAGTCAAAGTCCAGCAGCGAGCCGTCCATATCGATGCCGCTGATACCGAGGATACCGTAATCGAGACGGAACTGGGAGATATAGTCCAGCGTGGCTTCTCCCATAATGCCGCCATCGCGGGTCCGGACTTCCCCACCGGCAACAATCAGGCTGAAGTCGGGCTTCGACATCAGCAGCATCGCCACATTGAGGTTGTTGGTCACCACCCGCAGGTTGTTGTGGTTCAGCAGCGCGTGGGCCACCGCTTCCGGCGTAGTGCCGATATCAATAAACAGTGAGGCACCGTCCGGGATCTGGCTGGCAACGCGCTGGGCGATACGGGCTTTTTCGGCCGACCACATCATTTTACGATCCTGCCAGGCGGTATTTTCCGAGCTGGAAGGCAATGCCGCGCCGCCGTGGTGACGCTGAATTTTGTTCTGCTCCGCCAGGTCATTCAGGTCGCGGCGGATGGTTTGCGGGCTGACGGTAAAATGATCCACCAGCTCTTCAGTACTGACATACCCCTGACGGCGCACCAAATCGATAATGGCGTCATGACGTTGCGTCTGCTTCACAAAGCTCTCCTGTTTGTCGACCTGCTTATTTTTGCTTTAGGATCTTTTTTTCTGTCGGGTATCGACAAAGGCCATCGCCAGGCCGACCAACAGGCCAGTGACGTGCGCCGCATTGGCTATCGAGAGGCCAAACCAGCCCATGTATCCCACCACCAGCCAGATAATGGCGAAGGCCATCAGGCCCCGTTCCAGATGGATGCCGCGCTGCCGATCGCGCTCGCCGCGCAGCCATGCATAGCCCATCAACGCATAAACCGCGCCAGACAAGCCGCCGAACATTACACCGCTGTACTTCGCCTGCATCCAGCCGCTGAGTAGCGCAGAGATCAGCAGGATGACAAATAATTTACCGCTGCCGAGCCGTTTTTCAATCGCCCCGCCGAGATACCACCACCACAGCAGGTTAAAGACGATATGCAGCAGAGAAAAGTGCAGCAGTGCGTGGGTAAACCAGCGCCACAGCTGGAAGTGCTGATCCGCATCTGGCCAGGCCAGCCAGGTCATCACCGTCTGGAAGCCCAGGATTTGCATCAGGATGAAGACCACAATACAGGCGGCCATTACCGCCAGCGTCAGCGGCCCTGCACGCTCGCGGATATTGGTCATCAACGAAGTGCTCTGGTAGTGGATGCCGCTGCGGGTGGTGCCGGAATGCCAGCTGGCCGCCTGATAACGGGGATGATTGGGGTCGCGGATAAACTGGTTAAGTTCGTTTTCGACCAGATTCACTTTCGAATCATCATCCAGCCACACCGTGTGGTGGTTATCAGACTCAATCCGGAGCTGGATGCCGCGGGTCGCCATATAATCCACAAAGGCCTGTGCCATGCGGGGATTGGAAAACTCAGTAATGCGCATCATCGCCTGCAAAAGTCCCTGTTAATTAAACGGTATCAGTATACCGCACTATTTTCACCGCAAGATGACTACGCGCCAGACTCAACCTGCTGCGGAAACTGTACGCGCCAGGCTTCAAAGCCCCCATCAATGCTGTAAACCTGTTCAAAGCCCTGAGTCATCAGATACTGCGCAGCACTTTTGCTGCTGTTGCCGTGGTAGCACATCACCAGCAGCGGCGCGGTTAAATCCGCCTGCGCAATAAAGGTATTCAGCGAGTTGTTAGTCAGATGAAACGCGCCGCTGGCATGGGCGGCATCAAAGCTCTGCGGGTCACGAATATCAACCAGCAGAGCCTGACCGTCGGTCAGATGTGCCTGCGCCTGCTGCACGCTGATGCACTCAAATTGTTCCATGGTGGGTTCTCGTCAAAAGGGGATAACTAAGGCTTATTGTAACGCGAACCCGGCTGACAATAACCCAACAGAGTGAAAGGTTAACACTGTTTTCTGCACTCAGTAATGTTACCTGGATCACGCATAAATGTTTTTATTCGGTTAACGCTGGCGTCGATGTTGGTTTGCGATTATTATAATGCTCGAAAACGAACATTTAAGAACTATTCCGAACATCGGAGGAGATGACGTGGAAACCAAAGACTTGATCGTAATCGGCGGCGGCATCAACGGCGCTGGCATTGCGGCTGATGCTGCAGGACGCGGCCTGTCTGTGCTGATGCTGGAAGCGCAAGATTTGGCGTGCGCGACCTCTTCCGCCAGCTCAAAATTGATCCACGGTGGCCTGCGCTACCTGGAGCATTACGAATTCCGTCTGGTCAGCGAAGCGCTGGCAGAACGTGAAGTGCTGCTGAAAATGGCACCACATATTGCTTTCCCAATGCGCTTCCGTCTGCCGCATCGTCCGCATCTGCGTCCGGCGTGGATGATCCGCATTGGTCTGTTTATGTACGATCATCTGGGCAAACGCACCAGCCTGCCGGGCAGTAAAGGGTTGCGTTTTGGCTCAGATTCAGTGTTAAAGCCTGAAATCGTGCGCGGTTTCGAATATTCCGACTGCTGGGTGGACGATGCGCGCCTGGTGGTGCTGAATGCTCAGGAAGTGGAAAAGCGCGGCGGCGAGGTGCGTACCCGCACTAAAGTGACCCGTGCATGGCGTGAAAACGGCCTGTGGACCGTGGAAGCGGAAGATGTCGATACCGGTAAAACCTTCACCTGGCAGGCAAAAGGCCTGGTTAACGCGGCTGGTCCGTGGGTCAAGCAGCTGTTTGATGACGGACTGAAGCTGAAATCGCCTTACGGTATCCGCCTGATCAAAGGCAGCCACATTGTGGTGCCGCGTGTACACACGCAGAAGCAGGCTTATATCCTGCAGAACGAAGATAACCGTATCGTGTTTGTGATCCCGTGGATGGACGAGTTCTCCATCATCGGTACCACCGACGTGGAGTACAAAGGCGATCCGAAAAACGTCCATATTGACGAAAAAGAGACCTCCTATCTGCTTAACGTGTTTAACAACCACTTTAAGAAGACGCTGAGCGTCGATGACATCGTCTGGTCTTACTCCGGCGTGCGCCCGCTGTGTGATGATGAGTCAGATTCACCGCAGGCGATTACCCGCGATTACACTCTGGATGTGCGCGACGACAACGGTCAGGCTCCGCTGCTGTCTGTGTTCGGCGGCAAGCTGACGACTTACCGTAAGCTGGCCGAACATGCGATGGAAAAACTGGCGAAGTACTATCCGAAAGCTGGCCCGGCATGGACCAAAACCTGCGTACTGCCAGGCGGTGATATTGCCGGTAACCGTGAAGACTACGCCGCCAGCCTGTGCCGCCGCTATCCGTTTATCACTGAGCCAATGGCCCGTCACTATGCGCGTACCTACGGCAGCAATACCGAAGTGCTGCTGAAAGATGCGAAGAGCCTGGAAGATCTGGGTGAGCTGTTTGGTCACCATTTCTACGAAGCGGAGCTGCGCTACCAGGTGCAGAACGAGTGGGTGCGTGAGCAGGATGATGCGCTGTGGCGTCGCACCAAAGAAGGGATGTGGCTGAACGAAGAGCAACGTGCCCGCGTGGGTGAGTGGCTGGCCCAGCACGGTAAGAAACCGGCGCTGTCACTGGCTTCCTGATTTACCCTGCACGAAATAAAAAGCTGGCATCTGCCAGCTTTTTTTTCGTCGGTCATATCCCCCGGAAGCGCCATCCATTACGGCTTTCAGGCTGATGATCCGCCGCCTACAGCCGAACCGGCTTAATACCCCAAATCTCGTCGGCGTACTCCTGAATGGTGCGGTCCGAAGAGAAGTAGCCCATATTGGCGATATTCAGCAGCGCACGGCGCGTCCACTCTTCCGGATGACGATAGAGTTCATCCACCTTATCCTGGGTATCCACATAGCTGCGGTAGTCGGCCAGCAGCTGATAGTGGTCACCCAGATTGACCAGTGAATCAAAGATATTCCGGTAGCGGCCCGGCTCCTGCGGGCTGAACACGCCGGTGGCGATCTGCGTCAGCGCCTGATGCAGTTCGGCATCCTGCTCATAATACTTGTGCGAACTGTAACCCTTGCTGCGCAACTCTTCGACCTGCGGGGTGGTGTTGCCGAAAATGAAGATATTCTCTTCACCCACGTGCTCCAGCATCTCGACATTGGCCCCATCCAGCGTGCCAATAGTCAACGCACCATTCAGGGCAAACTTCATGTTACTGGTACCGGAGGCTTCCGTCCCCGCCAGCGAGATCTGCTCAGAAAGATCCGCTGCCGGAATAATGATCTGCGCCAGACTCACGCTGTAGTTAGGGATAAACACCACCTTCAGCTTGTTCTTCACCTGTGGATCGCTGTTGATCACCTTCGCCACATCGTTGATCAGGTGAATAATATGCTTGGCCATGTAGTAAGCCGAAGCGGCCTTCCCGGCAAAGATATTCACCCTGGGCACCCAGTTCGCTTCCGGATCCTCTTTTATCCGGTTGTAGCGGGTAATAACATGCAACACGTTAAGCAGCTGACGTTTGTATTCATGGATACGCTTGATCTGCACATCAAACAACGCCTGAGGATCGATAACGATATCCAGCTTTTGCGCGATGAATTCAGCCAGCCGCTTTTTGTTGTGCAGCTTGGAGTCGCTGATTTGCTTGAGGAAGCTCGGGTAATCGATATGCTGTTTCAGCTCATTCAGCTGGCTCAGCTCGGTACGCCAGTTACGCCCGATAGTGTCATCCAGCACTTCTGACAGCCTAGGATTTGCCAACGCCAGCCAGCGACGAGGGGTCACCCCATTAGTTTTATTGCAGAAACGGCCAGGAAACAGGGCGGCAAAATCGGCAAACAGCGATTGTACCATCAGGTTTGAGTGCAGTTCTGAGACGCCGTTAACCTTATGACTGACTACCACCGCCAGCCACGCCATACGTACCTTGCGTCCGTTAGCCTCATCAATGATTGAAATGCGCGACTGCAGATCCCAGTCATCCGGGTAGTAATCCTGAACAGTTTTGAGGAAATAGTCGTTAATATCAAAAATAATCTGCAGGTGGCGTGGCAGGATCTTGCCGATCATATCCACCGGCCAGGTCTCCAGCGCTTCCTGCATCAGGGTGTGATTGGTGTAGGAGAACACCTGACAGGTCACTTCAAAGGCATCGTCCCAGTTGAACTTATGCTCGTCGATCAGCAGCCGCATCAGCTCCGGGATCGCCAGCACCGGGTGAGTGTCATTCAGGTGGATGGCAATTTTATCTGCAAGATTGTCAAAGGTCTGGTGCATGATCCAGTGTCGGTTGAGGATATCCTGCACCGTCGCCGAGACCAGGAAGTACTCCTGGCGCAGACGCAGCTCGCGTCCTGAATAGGTTGAATCATCCGGATAGAGCACGCGCGACACGTTTTCCGAATGGTTTTTATCTTCTACCGCAGCAAAGTAATCCCCCTGATTAAACTTACCAAGATTGATTTCATTACTGGCCTGAGCGCCCCACAGCCGCAGCGTGTTGGTTGCGTCGGTATCAAAACCGGGAATAATCTGGTCGTAGGCCATCGCCAGCACTTCTTCCGTCTCCAGCCAGCGGGCACGGTTGCCCTCATGCTGAATACGCCCGCCGAAACGCACTTTATAGCGGGTGTTAAAACGCTGAAACTCCCACGGATTGCCATACTCCAGCCAGTAGTCCGGTGATTCAGCCTGCCGTCCGTCAATGATGCTCTGCCTGAACATACCGTAATCGTAGCGAATACCATAGCCGCAACCGGGCAGCCCCAGGGTGGCGAGGGAATCCAGGAAACACGCAGCCAGTCGTCCTAAGCCGCCGTTGCCCAACCCTGGGTCGCTCTCTTCTTCGATCAGATCTTCCAGATCGAAGCCCATCTCCTCCAGCGCGGCCCTGGCATCCTCGTAGATACCCATCGCCAGCAGAGCATTCGACAGGGTCCGCCCGACCAGAAACTCCATCGACAAGTAGTAAACCTGACGCACATCCTGCGACAGCTGCGCACGATTAGAGCGCAGCCAGCGTTCGACCATGCGGTCACGCACCGCCAGCAGCGTGGCGTTCAGCCACTCATGTTTGTTGGCAACCGACGGGTCTTTACCAATAGTAAACATCAGCTTATAGGCAATCGAATGCTTTAATGCGTCCACGCTCAGCGTAGGGGCGGTATAGATGAAAGGTGCGTTCATATCAAATTTCCTATTTCCTGATTACAACAGACGTTGATAGAGATCGCGGTAGGCCACAGCGGCCACCTGCCAGCTAAAATCCATCCCCATCGCCTGACGCTGAACATAGCGCCACAGTGATGGCCGGGACCACAGAACAAAAGCACGCCGGATAGCCCGTAACAGCGACCAGGCATTGCTGTCTTCAAACACAAAACCGCTGGCAATACCGTCTGCCAGGTTTTCCAGCGAGCTGTCATTCACCGTATCTGCCAGCCCGCCGGTACGCCGCACCAGCGGCAGCGTGCCGTACTTCAGACCGTACAGCTGGGTCAGCCCGCACGGCTCAAAACGACTTGGCACCAGGATGATGTCCGCGCCTCCCATAATGCGGTGCGAGAACGCTTCGTGATAACCGATCTGCACGCCCACCTGGCCAGGATATTCGGCAGCAGCAGCGAGGAAACCCTGCTGCAATACCGCATCGCCCGCGCCCAGCAACACCAGCTGGCCGCCCTGCTCAAGCAGGCCTGGCAGCGCTTCAAGTACCAGATCCAGCCCCTTCTGTTTGGTCAGGCGGCTGACTACCGCAAACACCGGCACCCTCTCATCAATCTTCAGGCCCATGGTGATTTGCAGCTGCCGTTTGTTCTCCAGCTTGGCCTCCAGCACGTCACGGTTGTAGCGCGCGGTCAGCAGCAGATCCTGTGCCGGATCCCAGATTGAGGGATCGACACCGTTCAGGATCCCGGTGAGCCGCCCTTCCAGCTGACGCTGTTTGAGCAGATCTTCCATGCCATAGCCAAACTCCGGCAGGGTAATCTCACGGGCATAAGTCGGGCTGACGGCCGTAATATGATCGGCATAGAACAGTCCCGCTTTCAGATAGGAAATCTGGTTATAAAACTCCAGCCCGTACATATTGAAAAACGATCTGGGCAGCTGGATCTGATCCAGATGATGCGCAGCGAACACCCCCTGATAGGCCAGGTTGTGCACGGTGAACACCGATTTTGCCGGTCGCCCCCTGGCCGCCAGGTAAGCGCAGGTCAGTCCTGCATGCCAGTCATGCGCATGCACTACTTGCGGACGCCATAAGGTATCCAGCCCACAGGCGATTTCACAGCCCATCCACCCCAATAGCGCAAAGCGCAGATAGTTATCCGTATACGCAAACTGTGACTCATCGTGATACGGGCTGCCGGGCCGATCGTACAGGCCCGGCGCGTCGATCAGGTATATTCCCACCCCATCATATTCCCCAAAGAGCAAATCGACCGGGCCTGCAAAAGTCTGCAGCCTGGCCACCACCGGAGTATCCGGAATGCCCTTTTTCAAATCGGGAAAGGCAGGAAGCAGGACTCTCGTATCCACACCTTCCGCAATCTGCGCCGCCGGTAATGCCCCAACAACATCAGCAAGCCCGCCCGTTTTAAGCAGCGGAAAAATTTCTGAACAGACATGTAAAACCTGCATTATCGGCTCCTTTGACTCAGTTCTGACGCGATCCACCGCATCGGACATTTATGCTTTCTCAACTACGCCATCCCAACTTCGCCAGCATGCTGCGCGTGACCAGCACAATCCCCTCTTCCGAGCGGTAAAACCGGCGTGCATCGTCATCCGGATTCTCCCCGATGACCGTTCCTTCAGGTAACTCACAGGCGCGGTCAATCACACAGCGACGCAGGCGACAGGATCGCCCCACCACCACATCCGGCGAGAGAACAGAGGATTCGATATTGCAGAAGGAGTTGATCCGCACTCGTGAAAACAGCACTGAGTTCACCACCACCGAGCCGGAAATAATGCAGCCTCCTGACACCAGTGAGTTCATGGTCATTCCGTGACTACCGGATCGATCCTGCACGAATTTCGCCGGAGGCAGCGGTTCCATATGAGTGCGGATCGGCCAGTTACGGTCATACATATCCAGTTCCGGCGTGACCGAGGCCAGATCCAGATTAGCTTTCCAGTAAGCCTCCAGCGTCCCGACATCACGCCAGTACGGCGGCGAACTTTCATCGCTCTGCACGCAGGAGATGCCGAAGGAGTGAGCCAGCGCTTCTCCGGTCTCAACTATCTTCGGCAGAATGTCTTTGCCGAAATCATGGTTAGAATCAGGTAGCTTCAGGTCATCTTCCAGGAGCTGGTACAGGTAGTCGGCGTTGAAGGCATAAATGCCCATGCTCGCCATTGCCTGGGTTTTATCCCCCGGCATATGCGGTGGATCGGCAGGTTTTTCCAGAAATTCGGTGACTTTGTTATCGTCGCCCACCGCGATGATGCCAAAAGCACTGGCCTCTTCAATCGGCACCGGCAGGCAGGCGATGGTACATTTCGCGCCTTTTTCCACGTGGTCCAGCAGCATGCGCGAGTAGTCCATTTTGTAGATATGGTCCCCCGCGAGGATCACGATGAACTCCGCCTGATAGCGCCGGATAATATCGAGGTTTTGCGTCACGGCATCGGCCGTACCGCGGTACCAGTGTTCGGTAGAAAGGCGCTGCTGAGCGGGCAGCAGATCGACAAACTCGTTCATCTCCTCGTTGAGAAACGACCAGCCGCGCTGGATATGCTGTACCAGCGTATGCGACTGATACTGAGTGATCACCGCGATCCGTCGGATCCCGGAGTTAAGACAGTTCGACAGGGCAAAATCGATGATGCGGAATTTCCCGCCAAAATGAACGGCAGGTTTGGCACGCTTGGCGGTAAGGTCTTTCAGCCTCGTACCGCGTCCACCTGCCAGGATGAGGGCTACAGTTTGTGTTGGCAATTGTCTTGCCAGCATCAGGGGATCGTTCTTATCAGTGACCATGTCTGACTCCTGTTATGATTGTTCCCGGAACATGCACACACCGTGGGCTGGTCCATGCCAGACAGTTAACAAAATCGGGTTATCATCCCCGGCGAAGGGCGGAATGGCATGCCAGCGCCCCTGAGGTAGAACAATATCGCTCACTTCTTCGGTGGCGTTTATGGTGAGAAGCCAGTGGCGTGACAGGCGGATCTGCAGACGACGTTCCCCCTGTTGCCACTCCTGCGCATTAAGCGGCTCTCCCTTCGGGCCGAGCCATTCAACATTTCCATCCTCTTCCTGCCACCAGCTGTCTCTGGTTAACGCCGGAATGCGTTTACGCAGATGGATCAGCGCGGCAGTAAAGGCAAACAACCCACTGTCGTTGTGCTGCCAGTCAAGCCAGGTCAGCTCATTATCCTGACAGTAGGCGTTATTGTTGCCGTGCTGGCTGTGGCCGTGTTCATCCCCGGCCAGCAGCATCGGCGTGCCCTGCGCCAGTAGCAGAGTGGCCAGCAGCGCGTGAACGCTGCGACGACGATGTTCCACTATCAACAACGGTGCATTCAGCCCTTCCACCCCGTGGTTATGGCTGAAGTTACTGCTGCTGCCGTCGCGATTATCTTCACCGTTGGCTTCGTTGTGCTTCTGGTTAAAGCTGACCACGTCGCACAGGGTGAACCCGTCGTGAGCAGTGATCAGGTTGATACTGGCCGAAGGCAGCCGCCCGTCCCGCTGGAAAACATCGCTGGAGGCAGCATACCGCCGGGCAAAGTCGCCATTGCTGATATCGCCATGCAGCCAGTAACGGCGCATCACATCGCGAAAATGGTCGTTCCACTCAGCGAACGGCGGCGGGAAGTTCCCCACCTGATAACCTCCCGGCCCGATGTCCCACGGCTCGGCAATCAGCTTGCATTTCGACAGCAACGGATCGGCCTGAATCGCCCGGAAAAGCCCGGCGTCGCGCTGATAGTCAGGCGTGCGGCCAAGCACCGTCGCCAGGTCGAATCGGAAACCGTCCACATGGCACGCTTCCACCCAGTAGCGCAGGCAGTCCAGCGTCCAGGTCATCACTTCAGGGTGACTGAGATTCAGCGTATTCCCGCAGCCGGTCCAGTTTTGGTAACCACCCTGGTCGTTCAGCCAGTAATAACTTTTGTTGTCCACTCCGCGCTTCGACAGCGTCGGGCCGGTATCTTCCAGTTCAGCGGTATGGTTAAACACCACATCGAGGATCACTTCGATGCCTGCCGCGTGCAGTGATTTGACCGCCTGCTGAAACTCATTGCGCGGGTGAACGCTATCCACACCCGAAGCATAGCTGGCATCCAGTGCGTAGGGTGCCAGCGGGTTGTAGCCCCAGTAGTTACTCAGCCCCATCCGCTGCAGCCGCGGTTCATGGGCAAAACAGGCTACCGGCAGCAGCTCCAGGCTGGTAATGCCCAGCCTTTTGAAGTAGCTGACCATCACCGGATGGCCCAGCGCCGCATAGGTGCCCTGAATCTCCGGCGGAATACCCGGATGACGTTTCGTCAGCCCGCGCACGTGGGCTTCATAAATAACCGTTTCGCCCCAGGGGATGCCCGGTGGCTGGTCGTCTTCCCAATCGAAATCATCCGCCAGCACCACGCTTTTTGGCGCAACGGCGGCGCTGTCCAGGGTATCGATTTCCCTGTCGCCACACTGGAAAGAGGGATGGTCAGTGACTTCACCCACCACTTCCCTGGCGCAGGGATCCACCAGCAGCTTGTGAGGATTAAAACGGTGCCCGGCTTCCGGCTGCCAGGGCCCGTGTACCCGATAGCCGTAGCGCTGGCCGGGCTTCGCTGCTGGCAGGTAGCCGTGCCAGATATCGCCACTGCGGGCTGGCAGATCCTGACGGGTTTCGCGGCCCTGCTCGTCAAACAGGCACAGCTCCACTCGCTCAGCATGCTGAGAGAAAAGCGCGAAGTTAACGCCTTTACCGTCAAAAGCGGCCCCGACCGGGGAAGAATGACCACTCTGCAGTGGGCTCATCATGCCTCCCTGACCAGCCAGACGGTCGCCAGCGGCGGCAGGGTCATACTCAGAGAGTGTTCACGGTTATGGCTCGGATGCGCATCGGTATGGATCACGCCCTGATTGCCAGTATTGCTGCCGTGATAGTGGCTGGAGTCGGTGTTCAGCACCTCGCACCAGCGACCAGAATGAGTGACGCCAAAACGATAGCCTGGACGGGAAACTGGCGTGAAGTTACTGACGACAATCACTTCATTCCCGTCCCGGTCACGGCGCACAAAAACAAACACCGAGTTTTCAAAATCGTCCACCACCAGCCATTCAAAGCCCATGGAATCGAAGTCGAGCTGATGCAGTGCCGGGTAGTGGCGATAGGTGTGGTTGAGGTCGCGAACCAAACGCTGTACGCCGTGATGCCAGTTATCGTCCCCTTCCAGCAGGTGCCAGTCGAGGCTGACGTCATGGTTCCACTCCTTGCCCTGGGCGAACTCGTTGCCCATAAACAGTAACTTCTTGCCGGGGAAGCCGAACATCCAGCCGTAGTAGGCCCGCAGATTGGCAAACTTCTGCCAGGCATCGCCGGGCATCCGATCGAGGATTGAACGTTTACCGTGCACCACTTCGTCATGGGACAGCGGCAGGACAAAGTTCTCGGTGGCGTTGTACAACATGCCGAAGGTCAGGTTGTTGTGATGATGTTTGCGGTACACCGGGTCCAGCTTCATGTAATCCAGCGTGTCGTGCATCCAGCCGAGGTTCCACTTGTACCAGAAGCCCAGCCCGCCCATTTCCGGTGGCCGGGACACGCCTGGAAAATCGGTCGACTCCTCTGCAATAGTCACCGAGCCGGGAGCGGCATGACCTAGCGTGCGGTTGGTGTAACGAAGGAAGGAGATCGCCTCCAGATTCTCACGCCCGCCAAAGTGGTTGGGAACCCATTCACCGGGCTGGCGGCTGTAGTCGCGATAGATCATCGAAGCCACCGCATCCACCCGCAGGCCATCAATGCCAAATCGTTCGATCCAGTAGAGCGCGTTGCCCGCCAAATAGTTGCTGACTTCGCGCCTGCCGAAGTTATAGATCAGCGTGTTCCAGTCCTGGTGATAGCCCTCGCGCGGGTCGCCGTGCTCATACAGCTCGGTGCCATCAAACTTTGCCAGGCCGAAGTCATCGGCAGGGAAATGCCCGGGCACCCAGTCCAGCAGAACGTTCAGACCGGCCTGATGGGCGACGGCGATAAAATTACGGAATTCGTCCCGCGTGCCGAAGCGCCGCGTTGGCGCATACATGCCGGTAGGCTGATAGCCCCAGCTGCCGTCGAAGGGGTGCTCGTTTATCGGCATCAGCTCCAGGTGAGTGAAGCCCATCTCTTTGGCATAAGGCACCAGCTGTTCGGCCAGCTCTTTGTAGCTGAGCCAGAAATTATTGTCGGTATGGCGTCGCCAGGAACCAAGGTGCACCTCGTAGATAGAGATGGGTGCATCAAACTCATTGGCACGCCTGCGTTCCGCTGAAATTTCCGTTTTTGGCGGGATGCCGCAAATCATCGAGGCGCTGTCCGGGCGCATCTGTGCTTCAAACGCATAGGGGTCAGACTTCAACCTGAGATGGCCGTGAACATCAATGATTTCAAACTTATAAAGCTGGCCCTGAACCGCACCGGGCACAAACAGCTCCCAGACGCCAATCTCCTGGCGCAGTCGCATCGGGTGGCGACGGCCATCCCAGAAGTTGAAATCCCCTACTACCGATACCCGGCGGGCATTCGGCGCCCAGACCGAGAAGCGGGTACCGATCACGCCATCAATCACATCGGCATGCGCCCCCATGGTTTCGTAAGGCCGTAAATGGGTGCCTTCAGCCAGCAACCAGCTGTCCATTTCGGCCAGCAGCGGACCAAAGCGGTAGGCATCATCCACCAGGTTCTGCTGACCATGCCAGGTGACAGCCAGTTGATAATGAAAGGGCTTTTTCCGGCGCGGCACCACGCCATGGAAAAAGCCACGTGAATCGATGCATTCCAGTTGAGCACACTTACGCCCGGTGTTGGTTTCAATGACCCAGACTTCGGTGGCATCCGGCAGGAGCGCCCGCACCTCCAGACCGTTTTCAGTCTGGTGCATGCCAAGGAGCGAGAATGGGTCTGCATAATGGCCGGAAATTAAAGCACTAATCAGCCGGCGATCCGTAAGCTCTGACATGTCTGTCTTCCTGTGATGGTTGGCAGGCGATCCCCAGGGCCAGAAATGGCAGGGAATGCACTGCTCTTCATTGAGCTAATAACACGCTATTTTTTAAGCATAGCCAGGGCGCAACTAAAGCCAGCACCGAATGCGGAAAAATGTTGTTTTCAGATCAAATTTTCGGGGATTACTGGAAATCAGGGAGAAAGCAGGTCACGGGAAAGATGTGGATAACGGTGTTAAGGGCAGCTTGAGAACATGTGACAGGGCAGGAAGAGGAAACGTCGCTGCAGACCGGGTGGAAAGTCTGGAGGGGGGAAGCGATGGTGTTGCTGTTTTGCAAAAGAAGCCATGTGTGGCTGTTCAGCAAATTCAGGGACTGGACAAAAATGATGACCAGTCCCGGTGAACCCACCTGCTGCACCAGGGCAGAGCGGTGAGGGCTTAGTCGACCAGCAGGCGCAGCATACGACGCAGCGGCTCGGCAGCGCCCCACAGCAGCTGGTCACCCACGGTAAAGGCGGAGAGGTATTCCGGCCCCATATTCAGTTTACGCAGGCGGCCAACAGGCGTTTTCAGCGTGCCGGTGACGGCAGCAGGTGTCAGTTCACGCATGGTCAGATCGCGATCGTTTGGCACCACGTTGACCCATTCGTTGTGGCTGGCCAGCAGCTGTTCGATTTCGTTCAGCGGCACATCTTTTTTCAGCTTGAGCGTGAAGGCCTGGCTGTGGCAGCGCAGCGCGCCTACGCGCACGCACAGGCCATCAACCGGAATGGTTTTCGCCGGTTGCAGGATTTTGTTGGTTTCTGCCTGGCCTTTCCACTCTTCACGGCTCTGGCCGTTTTCGAGCTGTTTGTCGATCCACGGGATCAGGCTACCCGCCAGCGGCACGCCAAAGTTGTCGGTCGGCAGCACGCCGCTACGGCTCATATCGGTGACTTTACGTTCAATATCAAGGATGGCTGAAGACGGGTTTTGCAGCTCTTTTGCCACGTTGTCGTGCAGCATGCCCATCTGGGTCAGTAGCTCACGCATATGGCGCGCGCCACCGCCGGAAGCTGCCTGATAGGTTGCCACAGAAGCCCACTCAATCAGATCGTTAGCGAACAGGCCACCCAGCGACATCAGCATCAGGCTGACGGTACAGTTACCGCCCGCAAAGGTTTTGATGCCTTTATCCAGACCCTGACGGATAACATGGTGGTTGACCGGGTCGAGAATAATCAGTGCGTCATCTTTCATACGCAGCGTGGAGGCTGCATCAATCCAGTAGCCCTGCCAGCCAGCGGCACGCAGTTTTGGATAGATATCAGTGGTGTAATCACCACCCTGACAGGTAATAATAATGTCGAGGGCCTTCAGCGCGTCGATGTTGTACGCATCCTGCAACGCGCCAGCAGACTGACCACCAAACGCAGGGGCCGCCTGACCGTGCTGAGACGTGGAGAAGAAGACCGGACGGATCACATCAAAGTCACGTTCTTCCACCATGCGCTGCATAAGGACAGAACCCACCATGCCACGCCAACCAACTAAACCTACTGATTTCATGTTGCACCTGCTGCAGGCAACTTTATTTGCCTGTTAGAGTAAAAGAGATAAGAAAGAAGTATGGTTATCACCTTACAAAATGCTGGAAAAGTGGCAAGTGAATTAAATCGATTAGCGGCGTTTTTTTAGCAGAGCTGCTTATAACGTGCAGCGAACCGGGCAAACAAGAGAAGAATAACGATGACTGAAATGATCTCTGCGACAATATTATTGTTGCTTATTATGGACCCGCTGGGCAATTTGCCGATTTTTATGTCGGTATTGAAGCATCTGGAGCCGAAACGTCGCCGGGTGGTGTTAATCCGCGAGATGCTGATCGCGCTGGTCATCATGCTGCTGTTTCTTTTTGCAGGGGAAAAAATTCTTGCTTTCCTTAACCTGCGTACCGAAACGGTTTCGATTTCCGGCGGCATCATCCTGTTTCTGATTGCCATCAAAATGATTTTCCCCTCGCAGGAAAGTAGCAGCAGCGGCCTTTCTGCCGGTGAAGAGCCTTTCCTTGTGCCGTTAGCCATTCCACTGGTCGCTGGCCCTTCGCTGCTGGCCACGCTGATGCTGCTGTCACACCAGTATCCGGATCAGATGAGCCACCTGGTGGGCGCGCTGCTCATTGCCTGGGGGGCAACGGTGGTGATCCTGCTACTATCGGGGCTGTTTCTGCGGTTGTTGGGAGAGAAAGGGGTTAATGCGCTGGAGAGGCTGATGGGGCTGATCCTGATTATGCTGGCCACCCAGATGTTCCTGGATGGTATCCGGGCCTATCTGAAGATTTAATCCGGAAGTTCTTTCGACCTTTCAAACAACACCCAGACTCAAGGCGCAGGGTACGCAGACTCTGAGTTCCCCGCGCCTGAAGTTCAGATATCGGTTAAGACAATAACTCAAAAGCGATCATCCCGACGATAGCGCCAGTGGTTCCCAGAATGGTTTCCATCATCGTCCAGGTTTTCAGCGTCTGCCCTTCCGTCGCGCCGGTAAAGCGGCCAAACAGCCAGAAACCGGCATCGTTGACGTGGCTGAAAATGATAGAGCCGCCCGCGATACAGATGGACAGTGCTGCCATCTGCGCGCCAGAGTAATGCAGCGGCTCAATAACCGGCATAATCAGGCCGACCGCCGTCAGGCAGGCTACCGTGGCTGAACCCTGAATAATACGCACCGCCCCGGCGAGGATAAAGCACGCCAGCGCCACCGGCAGACCGGCTCCGGTCAGCGCATGGCCCAGCGCCGGGCCTACACCGGAATCCACCAGCACCTGCTTGAACACGCCGCCCGCACCAATCACCAGCAGGATAATGCCTGCAGGCTGCAGCGCACTGCCGCAAATCTTCATCACCTGCTCTTTGTCCATGCCCTGACGGTAAGCCAGACCATAGATCGCCACCAGACAGGCCAGCAGAATGGCGATAAACGGATGGCCGATAAACTCCAGCCACTCATACAGTCTGCTGCCCTGCTCGGTAAAGCGCGCACCGATAGTTTTCAGCCCCACCAGCACCAGCGGGAACAGGATCAGCGACAGGCTGAAGCCGAATGACGGCAGCTTGTGCTCTTCAAATTCCGGATGGCTGGTTTCAGTCGGCAGCGTGAACTCCACGTGGCGGCTGATAAAGTTACCGAACAGCGGACCGGCAATCAGCATACTCGGGATAGCGGCACATACGCCCAGCAGGATCATCCAGCCGAAATCCACATGCATCTGCGAGGCCAGCAGCATCGGAGCTGGCCCCGGCAGCAGGAATGCCGCAGAAGCTGCCACACCGGCAAACAGCGGAATAACCAGTTTTACCAGGTTGTCCTGAGTGCGGCGAGCCACGGCAAAGGCAATACTGATCAGCAGCACGATCGCCACTTCGAAGAACAGCGGCAGCGCACAAATCAGCCCGGCAATCCCCATCGCGTAGTGCGCTCGGCTCTCGCCAAACGCCTTCAGCATTTTGATGGCGATCTGATCGACCGCGCCGGTTTCATGCAGAATTTTGCCGAACATCGCGCCCAGCGCGACCACAATAGCGAGGAACCCCAGCGTACCGCCCATGCCTTTCTGCATGGTGTCGGCGATTTTATCAAGCGGCATCCCGGAGAAAATACCGGCACCCACGGAAACTAACATCAGCGCCACAAAGGCATGCATACGCGCTTTCATGACCAGGAATAGCAGCAGTAAAACAGACCCCGCTGCGGTTAACACCAGTGTTGCAGTAGCCATCAATCCATCCTGGTTATTTCTTTATCGCACCTTCGATGGTGGTGATAGTTTCAGCCACCACCTCATCCAGCGTCTGATTAATATCCACCACCAGCACACCGTGCTCATCACTGCCGGGTTCTTCCAGCGTGGCGAACTGCGTGACCAGCATCTGCGGCTTGAAGAAGTGCCCTTTACGCGCACGCAGGCGGGATTCGATCGTGTCAAAATCACCCTTCAGATAAACGAATGACAGATTCTCGTTACCTTTACGCAGGATGTCGCGATAGCTTTTTTTCAATGCGGAACAGACGATCAGCGATACACCGTTGGTGCGCTGCATGGCGAAAGCGGCATCGTTAATTGCCTGCAGCCACGGTTTGCGATCGTCGTCATTCAGCGGGTGGCCTTCGGACATTTTTTCGATGTTGGCGCGGGGATGCAGAAAATCGCCGTCCAGGAACGCCGCTTTAAGCTGCCAGGCCACGGCATTGGCGACAGCGGATTTGCCGCTGCCTGATACGCCCATCAGGACAAACACATGGTTAGACGCAGGTGATGCTTTCATTTTTTGCTCCGGCAGAAGAGGTCCAGGACCTGTCCGTTTCAGTATTAGCGCAATTTGTTATCGGTAACATTGTCGGAAGGCCCGTCGTCTAAGGCAACAGCCAGGCGGGAAAAAGCTGGTAAATGTGAAGTAGTTCAAAAAAATGACAGTTTCGGAAGACCGGGGCACAAAGGGACAAAGAGGCCGCCGGACAGGGCCCCTGAAAAATCAGATGCTGCCGCCCTCTGAAATAGTAAAGCCAACATCGATCGGTTCTGTCCCGGTCTGCTCACCACGGATCCTGGTCAGCAGCAGCGCGGCAGCTTCCCGCCCCATTTTCTCTCGCGGGGTGAAAACCGTTGCCAGTTTAGGTGTTACCACCTGGGTTATATCATGGCCGTGAAAACCGGCGATTGCCATGTCGTCCGGCACCCGCAGCCCCTGACGCTGGCACTCAAACATCGCGCCCACCGCAAGGTCATCGTTGGTACAAAACAGGCTGTCAGTCGCGGGATAACGTTTTTGCGCTTCCAGCAGCAAAGTGCCGCCCATCGAGAATGAAGAGGCGGCTTCCATCATGATGCTGTGCGGTTCAAGGCCGGATTCACGCATCGCTTTCTCATAGCCCTGATGTTTGAGCAGGGTGCGTTCATCCAGCCTTGCGCCCAGGTAGACGGTGTGGCGATAACCTTTTTTCAGAATGGCGAGAGTCATCTGGCGGGCAGCCTCAACGTTATCGAAGCCCACGGCCATATCCAGGCAGGGTGACACGGAATCCATCATCTCCAGCACCGGAATACCGGCCGTTTCAATCATCCGCAGGCTGGCTGGCGTGTGGGTACGCTCGGTGAGGATCAGCCCGTCGATGTTCCAGCCCAGCAGCGAACGCATCTGCAGCTCTTCTTTTTCGGCGCTATAGCCAAAGTGGCCCAGCATGGTCTGGTAACCTGCCGCATCGGTCACTGCCTCAATACCGCGCAGTACATCCGCAAAAACCTGGTTGGTCAGTGAAGGCAGCAGCACGCCAATCGCCCGGCTGGTGGAATTAGACAAAATATCGGGGGCACGATTAGGGATATACCCCAGATCGTCCAGCGCTTCGGCAATGCGACTCTGCAGGGCAACAGAAACCTGATCGGGGTTGCGCAGATAGCGGCTGACGGTCATCTTGGTGATGCCAACGCGATCGGCAACGTCCTGTAATACCGGTCTTTTCTTCTTCATTATTTTGCAGATTGAGGGAGTATTGCTGGAGTGTAACAAAAATAGCGGGGAAACGGTGAAGGGTGCGGCAAACCGCACCCAAAGTGTGACCGACTTAAACCGGTGGCAGGTCGAACAGCAGGATTTCGGCATCGCTGTCGGCAACAATCGCAAGCGTGGCTTCATCCCAGATCGCGAAAGCATCACTGCGGGTGGCTTTTTCACCATTAACGGTGACGTCACCTTTCACTACCTGGATCCAGATCTTGCGATCGCCATCGACGTCCACAGTGCCCTCTTCGCCCTGTTTCAGCGCCCAGCGGGACAGCGTCATATCCTGGAAAACCTTCAGCGAACCTTCACGGGCATCCGGAGAAAGCACCAGCTGGCGGCCCTGCACATCATCGAAACGACGCTGAGCGTAGCGCGGCTCAATGCCATTTTTTTCCGGAATGATCCAGATCTGGTACAGGTGCAGCGGCACTTCTTTGCTGGCGTTGTACTCAGAGTGGCGCACACCGGCACCTGCACTCATGATCTGGAACTCACCGGCAGGGATCCGCTCTTTGTTGCCCATGCTGTCCTGATGCTCAACCGTACCGGAGAGCACGTAGGTCAGGATTTCCATATCTTTATGCGGATGGGTACCAAAACCCTGTCCGGCATCGATCACGTCTTCGTTAATCACCCGCAGCGCTGAAAAGCCCATAAAGTTGGCATCGTAGTAGTTAGCGAAGGAGAAAGTGTGCCAGCTGTCCAGCCAGCCGTGGTTAGCGTGTCCGCGTTCTTCTGCTTTGCGTAAGTAAATCATGTTCAATCCTCCTCAACGTTTTCACATAGTCTGGACCTGTTCTGAGGGGGATGATAGCGGAGAAAATTGTCTCCTCTGTTCAAATTATTCGACTAAATAAGCAGGGAACAGTCAGCGGTTCTGGCGGAGGGAAATCGCAGGCAAAAAAAAAGCCAGCACCCGAGCTGGCTAAGTAATACTGGAAGCAATGTGAGCAATGTCGTGCTTTCCCGACCGGTCCGTGAAGTCCGTGCCGAAAACGCATGACAATAATAATCATTATCATTCGCACTTGTAAAGCGTTTCCTGATGATTTTTTCACTTGCTTTCCGCCATGAACCCCATGATCTTCAAAAGGATTACCACCAAAAGGAGAGAGAAGATGAGTGAGATTGTGATTCGCCATGCCGCCCCGGAAGATGCTGCAGACCTGCACCGTATCCTCAGCCAGCCGGAAACCTATGCCGACACGCTACAAATCCCTCATCCTTCTCTACAGCTTTGTCAGGAGCGGCTTGCTGCGCCGCGTGATGGGATGCAACGCCTGGTCGCCTGCATCGACGGTCTGGTGGTGGGCGATCTGACGCTGGAGGTCAATGGGCGCGCTCGCCGCCGCCATGTGGCTACCTTTGGCATCTGCGTGGACTGCAACTATCGCGGCCGGGGCGTGGCAACCAGGCTGATGCAGGAGATGATTAACCTGTGTGATAACTGGCTCGGTGTGGAACGCATAGAGCTGACGGTGTTTGCCGATAACGCCGGGGCCATCAGGCTCTATCAGCGGTTTGGGTTTGAAACCGAAGGCCTGGCGCGCCGCCATGCCATGCGTAATGGTCAGCTGGTCGACACGCTTTATATGGCGCGGCTAATTGAAAAAAATTAACGCCTTTAGTTGTTGCCCGACGGTGAATCGGGCAACTATTTCAACTTAAGACAGAATGAAGGACGGTTAACCCAGAAGATTAATTTCACCATATTCCTTGGTAAATTGTTCAGTAAGATATTTAATAACCTTTCTAATTTATCCATTTCTTCACACAACGCCGCGGCTTCATCATCATCAACATCATCCATATCAATGGCAGTGTTAGCGTTAAGTTTTTCTTGCAGCGCGAGTATAATCAGTTTCCAGTCTCCCATGATCATAGGAAGGGACAAGCTGTCTGTTTTACCCATTTTTTATTTCCTCGGACGTTAACTTAATACATTTCGAACTATCTTTACCAAAATCATTTATTAATTTTAGATATTTTTCTAACGTCATATCCATCAGAGGGGCAATCATGTAATGACCTTTCTTACCTGGTGTATAATCCCTTACCAGCCTTAGCTCAGCAGGCAACAATGCCCCTTTCTTGAGTTTCCAGATATTTGTTTCCCTGACGCTTCATACCGGAAGTTATATGGTCAAAAGTTGAAAATCCGCCACCGTTTGCAATAACCCACAAAACCTGCTTCCCTTCATCATCCACTTTTTGGTAGGTTGTGAGATCTTTCAGCGCACGAACTTCGCTAAAGTTGGGGGTTGAGGCATTCCCGCTACGAGAGAGTTCAATATTTAATTGGTCAATATCTATTAGATACAATAACATTTCATTTATCATGTTTCCGATTCCTTTTGGAAAAAATGGCATTCCTTGCGTTGCATTAATAAAAATTAACAGTTATTTGATCAACCAGCAATATGCAGTGATAAGAATGGTACAAGGATCAATATTTCCTCCCTGAAATCTGCCCATTTTAAACAGGCAGACAGGAAGGAAAATTTATTTTTAATAACCCGCAGTTAAATCGTCAATCGTGCGCGGATCAGAAGCACCATACAACATGCCGTCTGGCCCGATCATGATGCTCTGCGTACTGCCCATCGCTGGCTGAACTTTTACATGCTGACCTTTCATTTCCAGCAGTTTCAGCGTGTCCGGGCTGAAGCCTTTTTCCACCCGCAGCTGATCCGGCAACCACTGATGGTGGAAGCGCGGGGCTGCTGTCGCTTCGGCAACATTCATACCAAAATCAATGCTGTTCACCACCATTTGCAGCACGGTAGTGATAATCCGGCTGCCGCCAGGACTGCCCGTCACCAGCCAGGTTTTGCCATCCTTCGCTACAATAGTCGGCGACATGGAGGAGAGCGGGCGCTTGTAGGGCTGAACAGAGTTCGCTTCGCCACCCACCAGGCCATAAACATTCGGCGTGCCGGGCTTGGCTGAGAAGTCATCCATTTCGTTGTTCATCAGGATACCGCTGTTACCCGCCACAATGCCGCTGCCAAAATTGGTGTTCAGCGTATAGGTCACCGCCACAGCGTTACCCTGCTTATCCACTACCGAGAAGTGAGTGGTCTGGTTACTTTCATACGGCGCAAGTTTGCCCGGTTTGATGTCAGCAGAAGGGCGAGCTTTGTTGAGATCTATCTGCTGCGCCAGCGATTTAGCGTAGATCTTGCTGGTCAGCGCCTGGGTTGGCACTTTGACAAAATCGGGGTCACCGAGGTACTCCGAACGGTCGGCATAAGCATACTTCTCCGCTTCTGCCATTACCTGCATCGCATCGGCGCTGCCAAAGCCCATTTTCGCCAGGTCAAAGTTTTCCAGGATATTCAGGATCTGTACGATGTGGATCCCACCGGAGGAAGGAGGCGGCATGGAATAAACTTCATAGCCGCGATAGCTGCCGCTGACCGGTTTGCGCTCAATAGCTTTGTAGTTCGCCATATCAGCTTTATCAATCAGCCCGCCGTTGGCTGCCATCTCTTTAGCGATCTGGTCAGCTATCGGGCCTTTATAGAAGGCATCCGGCCCCTGCTTTGCGATCAGCTCCAGGCTGTGCGCCAGATTACGCTGCACCAGCTTTTCTCCGCGCTGATAAGGCGTACCGTCCTGCTTGTAGAAAATGGCTTTACTGTTAGGATGGCTGAGCAGCACTTCTTTGCCATAGACCTTCAGGTCGTCGGCCAGCGACTCGTTGACCACAATCCCTGAGCTTGCCAGTTTCAAAGCCGGAGCAATCAGCTGACTGAGCGGTAAGGTGCCGTACTCTTTGTTCGCCAGCGAGAAGCCTGCCACCGTTCCGGGAACGCCGGAAGCCAGGTGTGAGGTCAGAGATTTTTTGCTGTCAGCATTGCCCTGCCCATCAAGGAACATGTCGCGGCTGGCCCTGGTGGGTGCCATTTCGCGGAAATCGATAGAGGTGGTATGGCCTGAAGCAGTACGGATCATCATAAATCCGCCGCCGCCAAGGTTCCCGGCCTGCGGATGAGTCACCGCCAGCGCGTACCCTACCGCCACCGCCGCATCCACTGCATTACCGCCCTGCTTGAGGATATTCACGCCCACCTGGGTCGCCGTGGCATCCACCGAGGCTACCATGCCGTGCAGTTCCTTAACCGGATGGAAAGTATCGGCTCCAACCCCGTAAGAAACCGGTGGAGCTGTGGGTGCCGCCGTAGCCCCCTGCCAGAAAAAAAGCCCTGCCATCAGCGGCCCTGCAAACCGCGCTGCACGTCCAGTCATCTTCACCCCTTTTTAGTGTTATTTACGTTTGTTTACAGCACTTAAGTGTGTACTAAATAAGTGAAAAGGCGAGACTTGAAGCAAATTAAGAGAACAGGAAGGTTCATTAACGCGACACTGGCATACACTTAGGGAAAGAAACAGGGAGGGCAGTTGATGAAATGGTTAATGATATTTGCCGCACTGGTCCCGTTGAGTGGCATGGCAAACATGTTGAACAACAGCAATGATCCTGACAAGCCTGGCTATAACCCGAGCACGCAGCGGATGCAGCAGCAAATGCAGACGCAGCAGTCCCAGCAAAAACTGAAGCTACAGCAGGACCAGCAGCGTCAGAGCCAGGATTTGCAGCGAAAAGTGCAGGAACAGCGTAACAGCGCTTCCCAGCGTATTCTTCAGTCGCAGCCGGGCAGCAATACCCAACCACCGGTACAGCAAAACAACTCAAATTAGCCAGGAATTGAATTACTCCCTGGTTGAACATTCACCCAATAAATGGTGCCACAACCAGGCGGCCAGTGCAGAAATCCCCGGGGTCTTACTCCAGTAAGTGATCGGGGTTTCTGCATGCAGCTAACGCAGTTATGGCGTCAGGTACAGAGGTTAATGGCAAAATCCGGTCCCAGCAGGTCTATCCTGTCCGTACAGATCGCATCCACTCCCCAGCTCAGCAGTTCCTTCGCCCTTTCCGGCGTATTCACCGTATAAACCAGAATCCGCAGCCCGGCCGCTTTGACCTGTGCCACCCGCTCCTGCGTCAGAATTTTATGGTTAAAGTGGATCGACACGCAGTCCAGCTTCTCCGCGATCGCCTGCCAGTCGTCATGCCACTCGTGCAGTAACATGCCGCGCGGCAGCTCAGGAGCCGCTTTCATTGCTGCTTCCAGCGCGGCGAAGGAGAACGAAGAGAGCAGCGGCGTAGTCTGGGTATGCCAGAGATCGCGGGCAGCCAGCGCCACGACCCGTCCGGTTTCTGCCTCCAGCCCGATGGTAGGCTTGATTTCAATGTTCGCCATCATCTGATAGCCCGCACAGCGTTCCGCCACCTGTGAGAGCAGCGGCAGCCGCTCATCGGTGAAATCCTTGCTGTACCAGCCACCGGCATCCAGCTGCAATAACTTTTCCCACGGCAGCTGACCGGCAATGCCCCAGCCGTTGCTGGTGCGGTCCAGGGTGTCATCGTGCAGCAGGAAGATCTCGCCATCGAGCGACAGTTTGACGTCAAACTCGATCATTTTGTGGCCCAGCTTCGCGCCGGTATCGATACCGGCCAGGGTATTTTCCGGGGCCAGTTTCCCGCCGCCACGGTGGGCGACGATGACAGGGTAAGGCCAGGCTTTCTCAGTCATTCAAGACGTTGTCCATTCAGGGTGTCAAAGAAGTGTAGCGATTCTGCCGGCAGATGCAGCCACAGCGTACTGCCAATGGCCGGACGCTCGACGTGAGGCAGACGGACCACCACATTGCCACCGCCCCATTTACCATGGGCCAGATTATCCGCGCCCAGCATCTCCAGCGTTTCCACCACCAGCGGCAAACAGCCCGCTTGCTGTGTGGAGAGTTTAATATGCTCCGGGCGGATCCCCAACGTCAACGGGCGTCTGGCCCAGCGGGCTTTCGCTTCCGGCAGCGGAATCGCAAAGTTATCCGCCAGTGCCAGCCGCGTGCCGTCATCACTCAACTCACCTTCCAGCAGGTTCATTGACGGCGCACCGATAAAGCTGGCCACAAAGCGCGTGGCGGGGCGTTCATAAACTTCTACCGGTGTGCCCAACTGCTCCAGCACGCCTTTGTTCATCACCATCACCCGTTGGGCCAGCGTCATCGCTTCCACCTGATCGTGGGTCACATACAGACTGGTGGTGTTCAGACGGCGGTGCAATTGTTGCAGCTCCAGGCGCATCTGCACGCGCAGGCGCGCATCCAGGTTGGAAAGAGGCTCATCAAACAGGAAAACCGCAGGTTCACGCACGATGGCGCGCCCCATTGCGACACGCTGTCGCTGACCACCGGAAAGCTCACGCGGACGGCGGTGCAGCAGCGCTTCCAGCTCCAGGCTTCTGGCAGCGATCAGCACGCGCTGGCGGATATGCTCTTTACCCATGCCGCGGATTTTCAGGCCATAAGCCATATTCTGTTCCACGCTCATATGCGGGTACAGGGCGTAGTTCTGGAACACCATCGCAATACCGCGATCTTTCGGTTCCAGGTTAGTCACGCGCTCGTTATCAATATAGATGTCGCCGGTAGTGAGCTGCTCCAGCCCGGCGACCATGCGCAGCAGCGTCGATTTTCCACAGCCGGATGGCCCGACCATCACCATAAATTCGCCGTCGCGGATCGCCACATCAAGCGGCTGAATAATCTGGTTTTTACCGTCATAGGATTTGGTTACGGCCTGAAGTTTTACACCTGCCATAACTTATTTCTCGCTCTCAACCAGCCCGCGAACGAAGGCGCGCTGCATCACTAAAACAATCACAATCGGTGGGATCATGGTCAGCAACATTGCCGTCATAACCAGATTCCACTGCGTGGAGCCGTCACCGTTGCCTATCATGCTGCGGATCCCCGCCACGGCGGTGCCCAGGTGCACATCGTTGATGATCAGCAGCGGCCACATGTACTGGTTCCAGCCGTAGATAAATGTGATCACAAACAGCGCCGCCAGGTTGGTTTTCGACAGCGGCAGCACGATGTCCCAAAAGAAGCGCATCGGACTGGCTCCGTCGATGCGGGCCGCCTCAATCAGCTCATCCGGCAGGGTCATAAAGAACTGGCGGAACAGGAAGGTGGCGGTGGCTGAGGCCATCAGCGGCAGAGTTAATCCGCTGTAGCTGTCCAGCATGTTGAGGTTGGAGATCACCTCCACCGTAGGGAAAATACGCACCTCCACCGGCAGCATCAGGGTGATGAAAATCATCCAGAAGAACAGCCCACGCAACGGGAAGCGAAACCACACCAGCGCAAAGGCGGAGAGGATCGACACCACGATTTTTCCGGCGGTGATACTCAGCGCCATAATCGCGCTGTTCATCAGCATCACGCCAAAGGGCGCGCTGCTCTGCGCCACACCATGTTCCCAGATATTGGCGATGTTGTCCCACAGTGAGCTGCCAGGGATCAGCGTCATCGGCACCTGGAATACCTGAGTGTTGCTGAGCGTGGCAGCGACAAAAGCGATATAGAGCGGGAACAACACCGTCAGGATGCCCAGCCCCAGCATGATATGGCTAAAAATATCCAGCCCGCGTCGGTTCTCAATCATTGGTAACGCACCCTTTTTTCGACGTAGCGGAACTGAATCACCGTCAGGATGATCACCAGTACCATCAGCACCACCGACTGCGCGGAGGAGGAAGAGAGATCCAGTCCGGCAAAGCCTTCACGGTAGATTTTGTAAATCAGCGTGGTGGTGGACTGCACCGGTCCGCCGCCCGTTGCGGCATCAATCACCGGGAAGGTGTCGAAGAAGGCATAGACCAGATTCACCACCACCAGGAAGAAGCCCACCGGGGCGATCAGCGGCAGGGAGAGCTGGAAGAAGCGGCGTACCGGACCGGCTCCATCGATGGCGGCAGCCTCGGTCAGCGATTTTGGGATTGACTGCATCGCGGCAAAAAAGAACAGGAAGTTGTAGCTCATCTGCTGCCAGATGGAGGCCAGCACTACCAGGAACATTGCCTGGCCGCTGTTCTGCGCATGATTCCAGTTGTAGCCAATCTGCGCCAGGAAGTGGGTAATCAGGCCCAGCCCGGGGCTGAACAGGAACATCCACAAGACCGCTGCCACCGCGGGTGCCACGGCATAAGGCAGTAAAAACAGCGTCTGATAGAAACGCTTCAGGCGCAGGACGTAATCGGCCAGCGCCGCAAAAAACAGGGAAACCACCAGGCCGATAACGGTCACCAGACCGCTGAACACCAACGTGGTCCAGAAGGAGTCAAGGTAGTATTCATCGCCAGCCAGGCGTTTGAAGTTGTCCAGCCCGACAAAGGTGCTGGAAATACCAAAGGGATCGATGCTCTGCACCGAATACCACAGCGCTTCTCCGGCAGGCCAGAGGAAGAAGATCACGGTGATCAGCAACTGTGGCAACACCAGCAGATAGGGCAGCCAGCGCGAGCGAAAAACGGGACGGGAAGAAGACATAAGGTCGCTCTGAAATTAAGGTATTGCGGGCGGAATACCTTCCGCCGCGACAAAAACAGTCAGTTGTACAGCCAGGGAGGTTGTAAGGGGCGAATTTCTTCGCCCCACAAGTCGTTATTACTGCTTAACAGTCTGCTCGAAGCGACGCAGCAGCAGGTTGCCACGGGTCACCGCGTTATCCAGAGCGGCCTGAGGGGTGCTCGATCCGGTCCAGACGCCTTCCAGTTCTTCGTCAACAATGGTACGAATCTGCGGCATGTTGCCCAGACGCATGCCTTTGGTGAACGGCAATGGTGGCTTATTCAACATCTGGCGAGTGGCGGTGTCCGCACCCGGGTTTTTATCGTAAAAGCCCTGCTTGCGGGTCAACTCGTAAGCCGCGGTGGTGATTGGCAGGTAACCGGTTTTCTGGTGCCATTCGGCAGCGATTTCCGGCTGGGCCAGGAACTGCATAAACTCAGCTACGCCTTTATAGGTTGCTGCGTCTTTGCCCTTCATCACCCACAGGCTTGCACCACCGATAATGGCGTTCTGCGGAGCGTTCGGTACGGTAGAGTCGTAAGGCATCATGCCCACGCCGTAGTTGAATTTGGCGTAGTGACGGATGTCAGCCAGTGAACCGGAAGAGGCAGTGGTGATGCCGCAGTCGCCGTTGTAGAACTTGGCGGTAGACTCATCTTTACGACCGAAGTAGGTGAACTCACCCTTCTTGTTCATCTCTTCCAGCATCTGGATATGACGGACCTGGGTTGGTTTGTTGAATTCCAGAACGGCATCAGTACCGTCGAAGCCGTTGTTTTTGGTCGCCACTGGCAGACCGTGCCACGCGCTGAAGTTTTCGATCTGGATCCAGCCCTGCCAGCCACTGGCGTAGCCACAGGTCATGCCCGCTTTACGCAGTGCAGCAGCATCTTTCTCCAGATCCTGCCAGGTTTTTGGCGGCTCATCCGGGTTCAGACCGGCTTTCTTAAAGGCGTCTTTGTTGTAATACAGAACCGGCGTGGAGCTGTTGAACGGCTGGGAAATCAGGTGGCCATTAGAGTCGCTGTAGTAACCGGCAACCGTTGGCACAAACTGGGATTCATCAAAAGCAATCCCTGAGTTTTTGAACACGTCATACACCGGCACGATAGCTTTAGAGGCCATCATGGTCGCTGTACCCACTTCGTAAACCTGCAGGATCGCTGGCGCTTTACCGGAGCGTACGGCAGCAATACCGGCCGCCAGGCTCTGTTCGTAGTTGCCTTTATAAGTCGGCACGATTTTGTAATCAGGGTGAGATTCGTTAAAGCGTTTTGCCAGAGAATCGACTTCAACGCCCAGCTCTCCCTCCATAGAGTGCCAGAAAGGAATTTCAGTGGCGGCCAGAGCGTGGCTGCTGAAGGTCAGTCCCAGTACGACGCAAAGTGCGGTTTTGCGGGAGAACGATGTCATGTCGGTTTCCTGTGCCCGGTGTCATTCGCGCCAAATGGCGCAATATTGTTCGGGATGTAACATGACATGTGAAAATGACGGAAAGATAACGAGTTTATGACAGGGGAGTGACAGACAGGTGACGAGGGATCACGCCATAAACCAGCATGTGTGCGTGCAATATCGGCAGTATATAAAGCGCAAAAAGCATCTTCGGGAACATCTCAACCCACCCCTTTCCAGGAGCGGGTTGATGGATTACCGGTCGACATTTCCCGCGCTTTAGTTGTCGGGGCCAACTATCCCCCAAGATAAGCGCTACGCACCGCCTCATTAGCCAGCAACGCCGCGCCGGTATCCTCCAGTACCACGTGACCGTTTTCCAGCACGTAGCCCCGATCGGCCAGCTTCAGCGCCTGGTTGGCATTCTGTTCAACGAGGAAAATCGTCATTCCCTCCTGCCGCAGTTGTTCGATAGTGTCGAAAATCTGCTGGATGATGATCGGTGCCAAACCCAGTGACGGTTCGTCCAGCAGTAGCAGGCGCGGCTGGCTCATCAGCGCACGGCCTATCGCCAGCATCTGCTGCTCGCCGCCGGACATCGTTCCGGCTCGCTGTATGCGGCGCTCGTAAAGGCGCGGAAACAGCTCATACACACGCTTGATGCGAGTCTGATACTGCTGACGTTCAGCGAAGAAACCGCCCATCGCCAGGTTTTCATCCACCGTCATGCGGGAAAATACCCGCCGCCCTTCCGGCACAATCGCAATCGCTTCACGCATAATGCGCGCGGTTTGCCATTCAGTGATCGCCTTACCATCGAAAGTGATCGTCCCTTCTGTCGCCCTCGGCTCGCCACATAGCGTACCGAGGATAGTGGTTTTACCCGCGCCATTAGCGCCAATCAGCGTGACGATTTCGCCCTGATTGATGTGCAAGCTGACGTTATGCAGCGCCTGAATTTTGCCGTAATGGGCGCTGACGTTTTGCAGGGAAAGCATCGGATTCATATTATGCTTCTCCTAAATAGGCGCGGATAACATCCGGATTATTGCGGA
Organism: Erwinia sp. 009765445; assembly: GCF_058137865.1. NCBI lineage: Bacteria > Pseudomonadati > Pseudomonadota > Gammaproteobacteria > Enterobacterales > Erwiniaceae > Erwinia > Erwinia sp. 009765445. The sequence goes on along the minus strand of NZ_JBYUWC010000008.1, from coordinate 107,736 downwards.
TCTCTTCCGGCGTGCCATTGGCCAGCGGTGTTCCCTGATTAACCACATAGATGCGGTCAGAAATGCCCATTACCAGTTTCATATCGTGTTCAATCAACAGTACCGAGACTTTATGCTCGCCTCTGAGCTCAGCAATCAGCTCATCCAGCTCGTGCGTCTCTTTCGGATTCAGCCCCGCCGCCGGTTCATCCAGCATCAGGATTTCCGGACGGGTTACCATGCAGCGGGCAATTTCCAGACGGCGCTGCTGGCCATAGGCCAGATTCCCCGCCTGACGGTTTGCCAGTTCAAGCAGTCCAACACGCTGCAGCCAGCTGGAGGCACTATCAAGCGCTTCGCTTTCCGCTTTACGGAAGGCAGGCGTCTTCAGCAGTCCGGCAAACACGCTGCTTTTCAGGTGCTGATGCTGGGCAACCAGCAGATTTTCAATCACCGTCATTTCACGGAACAGGCGAACGTGCTGGAAGGTCCGCACAATGCCCATCCGTGCAATCTTCTGCCCCGGCAGACCGGCCAGCTGCTGATCCCGCAGCTTGATGCTGCCGCCCGTCGGACGATAAAAACCGGTCAGGCAGTTAAACACCGTGGTTTTGCCCGCGCCGTTCGGCCCGATCAGCGAAACGATCTCCTGCGGGCGCAGCTCCAGCTCAACGTTGTTCACGGCAAGCAGGCCGCCAAAGCGCATCATCAGGCCATTCACGGCCAGTAAAGGCTGGGTCATGGCTGCTCTCCTTTTTCCACACTCTTCAGCTTCAGGTGCGGGCGTTTCATCGGCAGCAGGCCCTGTGGCCGCCAGATCATCATCAGTACCATCAGACCACCGAGTACCAGCATGCTGTACTCGTTAAGGTCGCGCATCAGTTCGCGGGAAACCACCAGCAGCACGGCAGCGAGGATCACCGCAAACTGCGATCCCATCCCGCCCAGCACCACAATCGCCAGTACAAAGGCCGACTCGGCAAAGGTAAAGGATTCCGGGCTGACAAAACCCTGACGCGCGGCAAACAGGCTACCGGCAAAGCCCGCAAAGGCGGCGCTGATAGTGAATGCGGTCAGTTTGATGCGGGTCGGGCTCAGGCCCAGCGAGCGGCAGGCGATTTCATCTTCGCGCAGCGCTTCCCAGGCGCGGCCCAGCGGCATACGCAGCAGGCGGTTGATGACAAACAGCGTCACAATCACCAGCAGCAGCGCGACCATATAAAGGAAAATAATGCGGTCGCTGGGGTCATATTTCAGCCCGAAGAAATTACTGAAGGTATCCCAGCCACCATCGCGAACGCTGCGGCTAAACTCCAGGCCAAACAGCGACGGTTTCGGGATCTGGCTGATGCCGTTCGGGCCTCCGGTGATTTCCGTGTTATTGAGCAGCAGGATACGGACAATTTCGCCGAAGCCCAGCGTCACAATCGCCAGATAGTCACCGCGCAGGCGCAATACCGGGAACCCCAGCAGCAGGCCAAACATCGCCGCCACCAGACCGGCCAGCGGCAGACATTCCCAGAAGCTCAGGCCATAGTAGTGGTTCAGCAAGGCGAAGGTGTAAGCGCCGATGGCATAAAAACCGCCGTAACCCAGTACCAGCAGGCCGGACAGGCCGACAACCACGTTCAGGCCGAGGCCCAGCATCACGTAGATCAGCGTCAGCGTGGCGATATCGACCGTACCGCGAGAGACCAGAAACGGCCATGCAACGGCAGCGATAATCAACACCAGAAACAGCAGTTTTTGCTTTGGTGTGGAGCCGTCGATCCCCGGCAGAACAAACGCCGGCCCAGACATTTTTTTCATTCCGTGCTGGAATAAAGGGCGCAGCAGCTGGAAGAAGAACACCACGGCACAGCCGACAGCAATCCAGTTCCAGCGAACGCTTCCGGCATTGTTCACCACCAGATGGGTGCCATCCAGATTCAGGCGCATGCCCATAAAGAACGCCGCCAGCACCAGCAGCATCACCGCTGAAGCAAGGGCATTAAGCAGGTTGAGGTGTTTCATACTTTCTCCACCTCCGGACGACCGAGAATACCGGTTGGCATCACCAGCAGCACCACAATCAGCAGCGCAAAAGAGACCACGTCTTTGTATTCAGTGCTCAGATAAGCAGAAGTCAGCGCTTCAGCAATGCCGAGGATCAGACCGCCAAGCATCGCGCCCGGAATACTGCCGATGCCGCCCAGTACCGCGGCAGTAAAGGCTTTCATCCCGGCCATAAAGCCAATATACGGGTTAATTACGCCGTAGAACTGGCCAAGCAGTACACCCGCCACCGCCGCCATTGCGGCACCAATCACAAAGGTCAGTGAGATTACGCGGTCGGTATTGATGCCCAGCAGGCTGGCCATCTTCAGATCTTCAGCACAGGCACGACAGGCGCGGCCCATGCGGGAATAGCGGATAAACAGCGTCAGTGCCAGCATGGCGAGGAAGGTCACCACCCAAATCACCACCTGCATGGTGGAAATTGTCGCAGCAAAGCCATTGCTGACGCCCAGCGTCCACTGCCCGGTAATCAGGCTGGGCAAGGCCAGGTCACGTGAGCCCTGAGTCAGGCTGACGTAGTTTTGCAGGAATATTGACATGCCAATGGCGGAGATCAGCGCAATCAGACGCTTGGAGGAACGGACCGGCTTGTAGGCCACGCGCTCAATGCTCCAGCCGTAGGCGCTGGCAATCACGATGGCGACAATAAACCCGGCGCCAATCAGCATCCAGCTGACGTCGATGCCCATCATCATCAGTGCGGCAATCACAATAAAGGAGACATAGCTGCCGATCATATACACCTCGCCGTGGGCGAAGTTGATCATGCCAATAATGCCGTACACCATGGTGTAACCGATGGCGATCAGCGCATAGGTGCTGCCCAACGTCACGCCGTTGAACATCTGCTGCAGAAAATAGAGGAACTGCTCGGACATATCCGTACCTTACTTCTTTCCACCCTGGTGGTGGGAATGAGGCTTATTATTGCATCGGGCGACGTGAACGCCGCCCGGACTGGCTTTGTTATTTCACCGAAGTGGAAGAACCGTCGGCATGCCATTTGAAGATGCCGAACTCGAACCCTTTCAGGTCGCCTTTGGCATCCCAGCTCAGGTCACCCATCACTGTAGGTACTGGCGCGCCCTCTTTCAGGTTTTTAGCGATGTCCTCTGGCTCAGCACTTTTGCTGCGCTCCATACCGGTAGTCAGTGACTGCAGCGCAGCATAGGTGGTCCAGACGAACGGGCCGGTCGGGTCCAGTTTCTTCGCTTTCAGCGAGTCCACGATGGGCTGGTTAGCAGGAACCTGGTCATAACGCTTCGGCAGCGTCACCAGCATGCCTTCAGAAGCAGCACCGGCAATGTTGGACAGCGAGGAGTTACCCACGCCTTCCGGGCCCATAAACTGGGTTTTCAGACCGGCGGCACGGGACTGACGCAGGATCTGGCCCATTTCCGGGTAGTACCCCCCGAAGTAGACGAAATCGACGTTCTCTTTCTTCAGGCGCGCCACCAGGGTGGAAAAATCTTTATCGCCTGCGGTGATACCTTCAAACATCACCACGTTGCCGCCAGATTTTTTCAGGCTGTCCTGGACGGAACGCGCCAGGCCTTCACCGTACTGCTGCTTGTCGTGGATCACGGCAATACGCTGCGGTTTGATTTCGCTGAGGATATATTTCGCCGCGGTTGGCCCCTGATCTGAATCCAGACCGGTGGTGCGCATAATCATTTTATAACCGCGGGTGGTCAGATCGGCGTTAGTGGCCGCTGGCGTGATCATCAGCACGCCCTCATCTTCATAGATATCAGAAGCAGGCTGGGTGGAAGAGGAGCAGAGGTGACCGATAACATAGCGAATGCCGTCGTTGATCACCTTGTTGGCGACCGCAACCGCCTGTTTTGGATCGCAGGCATCGTCATATTCCACGCCAACCAGCTTATCGCCATTCACGCCGCCTTTGGCGTTGATGTCGGCAATAGCCTGCTTCGCACCGGTGAACTCCATGTCGCCATACTGCGCAACCGGGCCGGACATGGCGCCAACAATGGCGACTTTAATGTCTTTTGCCACGGCAGCATGGCTCAGCGCCATTGCCACGCAGCCTGCCAGGAACGCGCTACCTTTACTGATTTTCATCCTGAGTACCCCATCTGTTGTATTTGCACTTTTATTCACCGGTATCCCGCAGAAAACGCTTTGGTTATAAAGAGTTAGCGGAATAATCCGTCATTTTTAGGAATAAGGCTTTAAAATTCAGGTTATTAAACAGGAGTTTTCTTCTGTAAATCAACTGACACATTGAGAAACACCCGCCCCGCGCAGGATAAATCACTGGCATTAAAGCTGGCTTTAATGCTGACAATCCAGCGGGTTATGCTGGATAAATGGCGACCAGTTAGTGTTAACACTTAAGTTTTAACACGCATTGCACAGATTGCTTCGTTTTCGTACAAAAAAAGTTCTGAGTCCCTCTTTGAGCGAATTCGCTACAATATCCCTTTGTTCCAGGCAGGTATCACACATGAAGCTCACTATCATCAGATTGAAACACTTATCCGCGCAGGATCGCCTCGACCTGGCAAAAATCTGGCCTGAGGCCGATTTAGCCGCGCTGGAAATGAGGCTGGACGAACATCACCAGCTGTATGCCGCGAAATTCAACGATCGGCTGCTGGCGGCCGTCAGGGCGACGATCAAGGGAACGCACGGAGAGCTTGAAGAGTTTATGGTGCGCGAGGTCACGCGCCGTCGTGGAGTGGGTAAATATCTGCTGGAAGAGGTGCTGGCACAGAATAAAGCGATCACTCAATGGTGGATTGCCGACGCGGGTTTCAGTGACCGGGAGGCGGCTGCTGCTTTTATGCAGTCAGTGAGTTTTGTTGCGCAGGTGGGCGGTTGGGGCTGGCTGCAGAAGTAAGCGGAAGCCCTGTTCTGCAAAGTGTCTGAGCGGGGAGCGCTGGCCCTGGCAGCGGCGCACAGTCATTCATCCGGGCGCAGAAAACAGAAAGGGCGACCCAAAGTCGCCCTGTTCTCTACACTGCCAGTGTTACGCTTCGATAGCGACACGCAGTTTTTTCATCGCGTTCTTTTCCAGCTGACGCACACGCTCCGCGGAAACGCCGTATTTATCGGCCAGCTCCTGCAGCGTGGTTTTGTTGTCATCGTCCAGCCAGCGGGCACGGATAATATCCTGGCTGCGCTCGTCCAGACCCTGCATCGCGTCGCTCAGCTTATCTGCAGCGTGGGATTCCCAGTTGTCTTCCTCTATGCCACCGGCAAAGTCAGACGACTTATCCTGCAGATACAGCATCGGCGCCATTGAACGCCCTTCGCCTTCATCATCCGGCGTCGGGTCAAAGGTCATGTCCTGAGCCGCCATACGCGACTCCATCTCCAGCACGTCTTTGCTGGTGACGCCCAGCTCGCGGGCCACCATTTCCACTTCATCCTGGTTGAACCAGCCTAAACGCTGCTTGGCTTTACGCAGGTTAAAGAACAGTTTGCGCTGAGCTTTGGTGGTAGCGACCTTCACGATACGCCAGTTACGCAGGACGTATTCGTGGATCTCGGCTTTAATCCAGTGCACGGCGAAAGAAACCAGACGCACGCCCACTTCCGGGTTAAAACGACGCACGGCTTTCATCAGGCCAATGTTACCTTCCTGAATCAGGTCAGCCTGCGGCAAGCCGTAGCCGGAGTAGTTACGGGCGACATGAACAACAAAGCGCAGGTGAGACAGGATCAGCGTCTTAGCTGCTTCCAGATCGCCCTGGTAATGCAGCCGTTCAGCCAGCGCTTTTTCCTCTTCTGCCGTCAGCATAGGCCAGGCATTGGCCGCCCGGATATAGGAATCCAGGTTGCCCAAAGGAGCAATAGCTAAAGTTTGCATTTCTTTGGTCATTCAAACCCTCTCTGTAATAAGCAATGTTGCTGCGCATTTCCCTGTGCGATTCACAAGACTACGTGAATGACGGGGAGAAATGAAAGCAATCTGTGCTACTTCGACTGCAAAGTTATCCACAAGTTCACTTTCACCGGTGTATATTTTACACACATTCTCGGGCAGGGGAGTATGGCCGGGGGAAGTGACAAAATGATGACTTCCTCTGCGGCACAACCTTCATGCAACAGAGGAATATTATATCAAAAAAACGTGTGAAGGGGTTACTGCGGCGTAAATCGACGTAAATGTTGCACCGTCGCCAGCCAGGCTGCAATCCAGCCAATCATGGCGGAGATCAGCAGCAGCAGCAGGCTCTCATCCCACGCCAGCCCACGGAGGCTGAAGGTGGTGCCAAATACCGCCGCAACCTGCGTCACCACAGATTCCAGACGGAACACCAGTACTTCGGACAGCACCAGCGACAACAGCGCGCCGGTAAAGCCCAGCAGCGCACCGCCGTAAAGGAATGGGCGCAGGATAAAACCATCCGTTGCACCAATCAGCTTCTGCACGTTGATGGTGTCGCGGCGGGCAAAGATGCTGAGCCGCACGCTGTTACCGATCACCAGGAACACCGCCACAATCATCAGCACGCCGATCATCGCAGCCACCTGTCCGACCAGCCCGGTCAGCGCCGCCAGGCGGGCGAACCAGCTGTCATCCATCTTCACTTCATCCACGCCCTGCGTCTTCGCCACGCGATCGCGCAGGTTGTTCATGGTGTCGGAATTCTGGAAGTTGAGCTTCGGCGTGATAATGGCCACGGCTGGCAGCGGATTCTGCTCCAGCATATCCATCGCACCACCAAAGCCGGACCAGTTGCGGAACTCGCCCATCGCTTCTTCGCGTGACAGGTAGTTCACCTTATCCACACCGTCTTCTTTCTTAATCTGCGCCACGACATTTTCTGCCGCATCGTCATCCAGCGTTTTGCTCAGGTAAACGGTCAGTTGGGGTGCCGGATACCACTGCTCCGCCGCCTGGCTGACGTTTTTCCATACCATAAAGCACACGCTCGGCAGCGTCAGGGAGATGGCAATTACCATCACCGTCAGCAGCGTTGCCAGCGGCTGACGCCACATATCGGACAGCGTGCCGCGCAGCGCATAGCGCCACTGCTCCTGCCAACCGCCCTTCAGCGCTTTGCTTTTGGAAGGCTGCTTTGGCTTCGCGGCTTTCGGCGCGGGCCGGGTATTGCGTTTATTCACCACCCTGGCCTCCGTGCAGACGTCCCTGATTCAGCGTCATCAGACGATAGTTGCGCCGGGCAATCAGGCCCCGGTCGTGAGTTGCCATCAGTACGGTCACTCCCACGCGGTTAAATTCTTCGAACAGACGCAGAATATCTTCCGACAGCGCATCGTCCAGGTTACCGGTTGGCTCATCTGCCAGCAGAACAGCGGGTTTGTTCACCACCGCACGGGCAATGCCCACGCGCTGCTGCTCACCGCCGGAAAGCTGGATCGGGAAACTCTTCGCTTTATCCAGCAGGCCGACCTTATCCAGCGCGGCCGATACGCGACGGCGAATATCTTCACCGCTGGCCCCGGCGATAATCAACGGAATCGCCACGTTGTCATACACCGAGCGGTCCATCAACAGGTGATGGTCCTGGAAAATCATGCCAATCTGACGGCGCAGGAAGGGCACTTCCCGGCTTTTCAGGCGACTGATGTCATGCCCGCTGAACCAGATGTGCCCGGCGCTCGGGCGTTCGATGCCGCAAATAAGCTTCAGCAGGGTACTTTTCCCTGCCCCGGAATGTCCGGTCAGAAACGCCATTTCTCCCGGTTGCAGATGGAAATCTACCCCTTGAAGCGCTTGCCGACCGCCGAGATAAGCCTTACTGACTTCTTCAAAGCGAATCATCCTAATTAGTCCTCTCGGGCAAAAAGTGCCTCTATAAAATCGTCAGCCTTGAACTGGCGTAAATCTTCAATGCCTTCACCCACGCCGATATAACGGATGGGAATGCCGAACTGGTCAGCGACAGAGAAGATCACTCCGCCTTTAGCGGTGCCGTCCAGCTTGGTCAGCGTGATACCGTTCAGGCCCACAGCTTCGTGGAACAGCTTAGTCTGACTGATGGCGTTTTGTCCGGTGCTGGCATCAATTGTCAGCATCACTTCGTGTGGTGCCTGCTCGTCGAGCTTTTTCATCACGCGAGTAATTTTCTTCAACTCTTCCATCAGGTGCGATTTGTTCTGCAGACGGCCCGCCGTATCGGCAATCAGCACGTCCACATGGCGGGCCTTCGCCGCCTGAATCGCATCGAAGATCACCGAAGCAGAATCGGCCCCCGTATGCTGGGCAATCACCGGAATGTTGTTGCGCTGACCCCAGACCTGCAGCTGCTCAACCGCAGCGGCACGGAAGGTATCCCCGGCGGCCAGCATCACGGATTTGCCCTCAGCCTGATACTGACGGGCAAGCTTACCGATGGTGGTGGTTTTACCCACGCCGTTGACGCCAACCATCAGGATCACGAACGGGGTTTTGCCGGTCACATCCAGCGGTTGATCAACCTTAGCCAGGATTTCTGACATTTCCTGCTTAAGCAGGCCATACAGCGCTTCAGCATCGCGCAGCTGCTTGCGGTTTGCCTGATTGGTCAGGTTAGAGATAATGCGGCGAGTGGTTTCCACACCGACGTCAGCAATCAGCAGCTGTTCCTCCAGCTCTTCAAACAGATCGTCGTCGATCTTTTTACCGCGGAACAATCCGATAAATCCGGAACCGAGGTTCTGGCGCGTTTTGACCAGGCTGCGTTTCAGACGGGCGAAGAAGCCCTCCTTAGTCGGACGCTCCTGCTCTGCCGTTTCGTGAGTCTGCTCGACCTTAGCCAGTGCCGCAGCAACCGACTCTTCCTGCTCAATCAGCTCGGGTTCGGCTGCTGTTGAGGCCAGCGCGATTGCTTCCAGCTCTTCCGGCAGGATCTCTGCCTCTTCTTCCGGCTCAGGATCTGCTTCAGCAACGTTTTCCGGAAGGCGTTCCTCTTCCGGATCTGGTTGAACTTCAGCAACCTCTTCAGGCAGCAGCTCTTCTTCCGGCTCCGGATGAACTTCGGCGACCTCTTCAGGCAACAGCTCTTCTTCCGGCTCCGGTTTAATTACGGTGGTTTCTTCTGGCAGTGCCTCGTCCAGCGGCTGGAAGGCAGGCACGTCCTGCGGTTGACGGGCTTCTTTCAGCCCGGTCGTCACTTCGGCTTCCGGCTCTCCGGCTCCAGCAACCTGGTGCTGTTCTGCCTGCTGATGAGCCACAGTTTCAGTGACTTCTACGAGGTCTTCGGCGCGCTGCTCTGCCTGCGATTCAGCGGGCGTGGCGGCATCAGTAACGGGCTGTTGTTGCTCGGACGTCTCTTTTGTCTCTTCCTGAGGCGTTGGTTCTTCACGCCCTAATCCCAGCCAGGAAAAAAAGCCACGTTTTTTATTTTTTGCCATGGTACAACCACACTCCTCGCGGGGAAAAATCGGTCAGGTCTCTGAAAATCATCTTAATCCCCTAGTCTAACACTTTCCTGCTAACGCAACACAGCACCCTTTTTACGTTTCCTCCGCACGGTAAGCCCGTTAAACTGTGCAACAAATTATGAAGAGTTCAGTAGCATGACTAAAAAACCCCGCAGCGGCGGCGCCGGACAAATCCGCATTATTGGCGGTCTGTGGCGCGGCAGAAAACTCCCGGTTCCTGACAGCGCCGGACTGAGACCCACCACCGATCGCGTCCGAGAAACGCTGTTCAACTGGCTGGCCCCGGATATTCAGGGCGCGCGCTGCCTGGATTGCTTTGCCGGCAGCGGCGCACTGGGGCTGGAAGCGCTGTCACGCCATGCCGCTTCGGCAACCTTGCTGGAACTTGAGCGGCCGGTAGCCCAACAGCTGGAGAAGAATCTCGCTACGCTCGGCGCGAAAACCGGACGGGTAGTGAACACCAATACGCTGCAATTTCTGGCGCAGGCAGGCGAACCTCACGATCTGGTTTTTATCGATCCGCCGTTCCGCAAAGGCCTGTTAGAACAAACTATTGAGCAACTGGAATCTGGCGGCTGGCTGGCGGATGAAGCGCTGGTCTACGTGGAAAGCGAAGTGGAAAATGGCATACCGCCCGTGCCGGTCAGCTGGCAGCTTCACCGGGAAAAGATTGCCGGACAGGTGGCATTTCGCCTGTATGTTCGTCACACCTCAGGAAAGGGAGAGAACGATGCTGATTAATCTTGGAAGGTTATTAATGGCGTGCGTCTGGGCTTTTTTACTGTTCAATCTGGTCCATCCGTACCCCAAACCGCTAAAATACTTTATTGATGTGGCGCTGTTTTTCATGGTGGTCATGCACGGCCTGCAGCTGGTGCTGATGCGTGCCACACAGCCCAAAGAGGGACCGAAACTGAGCGGCCTTACCCAGACCAAAATCTTCTTCTTCGGCGTATTTGAGCTGCTGGCCTGGCAAAAAAAATATCTGCCAAAACAGTAAATTTTTAGCAAAGCCAGCCGAAAAAGCGTGGAACCCACCGCACTTTTTCGGCGAGCTTTCTTACTGCTGTACCGGACTGAACGATATAAACCGCGTGCCCTGCACTTTCAGTTCACCCTTCGCCCCTTTATCGATCTGGTTATAGTCCTTTTCTTTAAGGATCAGCTTGAAGTCCCCTGCACCATTCAACGGATGGAACCAGGCTTCATAGCGCATATCTTCCACAGGGATCACTTCGCGCTGGCGTGAACGGCGATTTGGCACCGGCGTTTCGCGCTTGGCTTTGACTTCCGCAGGCATCGATCGCACCGGTGAAGCATCATTGACGGCAACTTCCCGGCGTTGCTTAATAAACTGACGTGTAGCCAGCACGGCGATGACAGCAAGTATGATCAAAAATATCAGTGGTGGCTTCATACTTTCGTTGTTACTCCTTATCAGGCAATTTCAAAGCCAAAAGGATACAACCAGAGGCCTCCCATTGTCACATCGTCGCGGCCTGGCCTAAACTGAATTCGGAATTGTGGAGTTTTGCATCTAAAACAAAGGGACACATTATGATTTGGTCGTTTCTGGCGGTACTTTTTTCCGGCTGGCTGTATGTGGATGCCTCCTATCGCGGGCCACAGTGGCAGCGCTGGGTTTTTAAACCGGTCACATTACTGCTGCTTCTTGCCTGGGCCTGGCAAGCTCCGGTGCTGAACACCACCGACTATCTGATCCTGTTTGGTCTGCTGGCAACGCTGATTGGTGATGCGCTGACGCTGCTGCCAAACCGGCGCATGCTGTATGCCATCGGTGCCTTCTTCCTTTCGCACCTGTTGTACACCATCTGTTTTGCCAGCCATATGACCCTGACCTTCTTCTGGCCAATCCCGCTGGTGCTGGTGATCATCGGCGTGCTGTTAATCGCCACCATCTGGAGCAGGCTGGAAGATCTGCGCTGGCCGATTTGTACGTTTATCGGTATGACGCTGCTGATGGTCTGGCTGACCGCAGAACAGTATTTCTTCCGCCCGGCGGCTTACAGCTTCTCGCTGATGATCGGCACTTCGCTGCTGCTGCTGGCTAATATTGTCTGGTTTGTCAGCCACTATCGCCGTCGCTTTACCTCAGACAGCGCGATTGTTGCCGCCTGCTACTTTGCAGGTCACTTTATGATTGTGCGTTCGCTGTATCTTTAACCTCCAGATCAGACTTGACTCTGGAGTGGACTCCAGAGTGTAAGATAGGCAAACGGCGGGAACATTTTCCGCCGTCGTCTAAGGAGGCTTTATGCACCAGCACTCTTCGTCCTGCAATTGTGGTCATTGCCACGCTGACAGCCAGCACGGCTGCAGTGGAAAAACTCGCCCGGTTATCAGCAAAATTACTTCCATCAGCGCGCCTTCAGGGGAAAGCGGCTGCTGCAGTGAAGCCAGCTGCGGTTCCGGCGACAGTCCCGATGAGGAAAGTGACAGCACCGGATCAGCGCCTGGTTACAGCTGGCAGATTGCCGGGATGGACTGCCCGAGCTGTGCCAGAAAGATTGAAAACGCGGTCAGTCAGCTGCCCTCGGTCACTCAGGCCCGGGTGCTGTTTGCCACTGAAAAACTGGTGGTGAACGCCAGCCAGGACATCCGCCAGCAGGTCGAACTTGCCGTGCAGAAAGCGGGGTTCAGCCTTAAGCGCAGCGATACTTCTCAGCCTGCAGAACCGGCACCCGGTTTCTGGCAGGAGAATGGCACCCTGCTGGCGCTGGTCGTGCTGATGCTGGCCAGCTGGCTGCTACAACAGGTCAGCCCGCTTGCCGGACAAATCGCCTTTACTGTCACCACGCTGTTTGGTGCGTGGCCGGTTGCCTGCAGCGCACTGCGCCTGATGAGAAGCGGAACCCCTTTTGCCATAGAGACACTGATGACGGTCGCCGCCATCGGTGCCCTGTTTATCGGAGCAACCGCTGAAGCCGCAATGGTGCTGCTGCTGTATATGCTGGGTGAAAGGCTTGAGTCCTATGCCGCCAGTCGTGCACGCCGGGGCGTCACCGCACTGATGGCGCTGAAACCAGAAGTCGCAGTTCGCCTCAAGGGAGAGACGCGCGAGACGGTAGCACTGAGCGAGCTGCGCCCTGGCGATATTATTGAAGTTGCACCAGGTTCCCGCCTGCCCGCCGATGCAAGCCTGGAATCACCGTGGGCCAGCTTTGATGAAAGCGCGCTGACTGGCGAATCAGTACCGGTGGAACGCCAGCAGGGCGAGGTGATTGCCGCTGGCAGCCTCAGCGTTGAACACCAGGTCAGACTGAAAGTGGTTTCCCGTCCTGGCGAAAGCGCTATCGACCGTATTCTGCATCTGATTGAAGAAGCCGAAGCGCATCGCGCGCCGGTTGAGCGCTTCCTGGACCGCTTCAGCCGTATTTACACGCCGGTGATTATGGCGCTGGCGCTGCTGGTAGCGGTAATCCCGCCTCTGCTGTTGGGTGGCGAATGGCAACCGTGGATTTATAAGGGCCTGACTCTGCTGCTGATTGGATGCCCTTGTGCGCTGGTGATCTCCACTCCGGCAGCAATCACCTCTGGTCTTGCCGCCGCATCCAGAAGAGGCGTGCTGATCAAAGGCGGTGCCGCGCTGGAAAGCCTGAACGCTGTTCGTACGCTGGCGTTCGATAAAACCGGCACGCTGACCGAAGGGAAACCGCAGGTGACCACCATAGTCAGCCTGAACGGGGAAAGCGAAACAGAGCTGCTGGCTAAAGCTGCGGCCGTGGAAGGCGGTTCCTCGCATCCTCTGGCTAAGGCAATTGTTGCGCTGGCAGACTCCCGGCAGCTGACAGTGCCTCCAGCCAGTGCTCAGCGAGCGCTGCCTGGTAGCGGCGTTGAAGCGATAGTTAGTGGTCACAAACTTTTAATTAGCGCCCCGGTAAGAGTGCCGGAAAACTGTCTGAGTGCCGGGCAGTCTGCGCAGGTTGAAGAGCTTGAATCAGCCGGGAATACCGTGGTGATCCTGCTGCAGGATGCCCGTCCAGTGGGGCTGATTGGCCTGCGGGATACACTGCGGGCGGGTGCCGTTGAAGCCTTGCGGGAACTGCGGGCGCTGAACGTTCAGGCAGTCATGCTGACAGGAGATAATCCTCGTGCCGCCGCGGCCATTGCCAGCGAGCTGGGGATGGATTACCGCGCAGGCTTGCTGCCCGCAGATAAGGTTGCGGCGATTAGCGAACTGAATCAACAAAACCCGGTAGCAATGGTCGGGGACGGCATCAACGATGCGCCAGCGATGAAAGCCGCCACGGCGGGGATAGCAATGGGCAGCGGCAGCGACGTGGCGCTGGAAACAGCAGATGCAGCGCTGACGCATAACCGCCTGAACGGGCTGGCAACGATGATCCGTCTGTCACGGGCGACTCACGCCAATATCCGGCAGAACATCACGCTGGCTTTAGGGCTGAAGGGAGTGTTTCTGGTAACCACCCTTCTGGGGATCACCGGCCTGTGGCTGGCGGTACTGGCGGATTCCGGTGCCACGGCGTTAGTAACCGCTAACGCCCTGAGACTGCTGCGTAAGCGTTAAAGCCCTTTCTTCAGCAGATAACGGTAAGGCATGGCGTCGATTGCCTGGGCCACCAGCGTATGTTCCATAAAGCGGCAGAAGCCGGGGATGTCGCGGGTGGTTGCCGGGTCATCGGCGATAATTAACAGCGTTTCGCCGTCCTGCATATGGCGCACGGCTTTACGCACCATCATTACCGGCTCCGGGCAGCGCAACCCCTGAGCATCCAGGGTCTGGTCAGGGTTGGCGAACAGATCGCTCATAACATTCTCAACAAGGCAGGAAAACTGCGGCCATTTTACCCGCAGCATCAGTATGTGCAAGCGGTGCCATCCATCAAAGCATTAGCGGGCACTAACCTGACCGTCAACGCTGGCTTTTACTCAGTCAGCGGGCTCCACCGACGATAACGTTTGCGCTAAAATTAACCATTGCATTAGCAGGCTGTTTCGGTAAGATGCCGCGCAATCGCTCAGGCGAGATAAATTTTTTTGGGTTCCCTCACCCCAATATTCAAAAAGGTCACATTGATGATTTCTTTCTCTTCCCGTCAGCGCACGCATGCGTTGATCTGGCTGTCGTTATTTCACGTGCTGGTGATCACCTCCAGTAACTATCTGGTGCAGCTGCCGGTCTCTGTATTTGGACTGCATACCACCTGGGGCGCGTTCAGCTTTCCGTTTATTTTCCTCGCTACCGATTTAACCGTGCGGATTTTTGGCGCGCCGCTGGCCCGTCGCATCATTCTGGCGGTGATGATCCCGGCCCTGGTGATCTCCTATGCAATTTCCGCCCTGTTCTATCAGGGGGAATGGCAGGGATTTGCCGCGCTGGAAAACGTTAACCTGTTTGTCGCCCGTATCGCCTGCGCCAGCTTTATGGCCTATGCGCTGGGACAGATCCTGGATGTGCACGTGTTTAACCGCCTGCGCAAGCTGCCACAGTGGTGGATTGCGCCTGCTTCGGCGATGTTCCTGGGCAATATCAGCGATACGCTGGCCTTCTTCTTTATCGCTTTCTATAAAAGCCCTGATTTGTTTATGGCGCAGAACTGGGTGGAGATCGCCTTGGTGGATTACAGCTTCAAGGTGATTATCTGCATGATTTTCTTCCTGCCAGCCTACGGCGTGCTGCTGAATGCCACCCTGAAGCGCCTGGCGGAAAAATCCAGTCACACTCTGGTGAACTTCGGCTAAGCTGCATTCTGTCACAGAGTGTCGGTTGCTTTTGCCAGCTGAATACTATTTTATGAGTGGCTGTAACAGGCACACGACTAACGTAAAAGGGATCATGATGCGTAACTTACTGAAATATGCCGGTATCGGTTTACTGGTGGTTGGACTGACCGCCTGCGACGGCAAAAATGACAAAGCCGCAGCCGATGACAATGGCGCCAGCAGCAGCCAGAGTAGCCAGAACATGACCCTGATGGACGGCAAGCTGACCTTCTCGCTGCCCGCGGGCATGTCGGATCAGAGTGGCAAACTGGGCACTCAGGCCAATAATATGCACGTCTACGCGGATGCAACCGGACAGAAAGCGATTATCGTCATCGAGGGCAACAGCACCACCGAAGGGCTGGACGTGCTGTCCCAGCGTCTGGAGCAGCAACAGCGCAACCGCGATCCGCAGCTGCAGGTCGTGAGCAATAAATCCGTACAGCTGAAGGGCCAGCAGGTTCAGCAACTGAACACGGTGATCTCTGCCAAGAACCAGTCTTCCTGGTCTTCTGTGGTGCTGGCGAAGGTTGACGGCAAATTGCTGACCCTCCAGATCACGCTGCCAGCGGACAACCAGCAGCAGTCGCAGACTGAAGCGGAAAACATCATCAATAGCATCACGCTGAAATAACCTTTTCGCGGTGAAATATTAAAAGCCCCGGTCGTAACGCCAGGGGCTTTTTTCATCTGGCCGGGACACTGAACAGCTTTCACATACAACCGAAAAGCTGGCGGGATCTGCACTACAGGCCAGCATGCTCGCGAATATACTCCCGCGCTTTTACCGCGTATTCAAAGGGATTGGCCAGCGCCGGATCCTGCTCGGCTTCCACCACCATCCAGCCTTGATAACCTGATTCATCCAGCAGCTTAAAGACTGGCATAAAGTCGATCACTCCGTCACCCGGCACGGTGAAGGTACCTTTTTTCACGCCGTCGAGGAAAGAAAGCCTCTGGCTTTTGACCTGTGTTACCACCTCATCGCGCACATCCTTCAGGTGAACGTGATTGATGCGCGGCAGGTACTTTTGCAGGATCGCCAGCATCTTCGCCTGGCTGCCCTCGGAGTAATAAGCATGGCCGGTATCAAACAGCAGACAGACATCGTCGTGAGTCAGCTGCATAAACCGGTCGATCTCTTCGGTGGTCTGGATCGCCGTGCCCATATGGTGATGCAGGCAAACCTGCATCCCCTTTTCCGCAGCCAGCTTCGCCAGCTCGTTGTAGCCTTCCGCCGTCAGGCGCCACTCTTCATCGGTGAAATACGGTTTCTCTTCCAGCACCGCCAGCGCGGTACCCTGAATGCTTTTGCTCTGCTCGGAACACCCAATCACCTTTGCCCCCATGGCGTGCAGGAAGTCACGGTGATTGATGAATTCATCGATGGTTTTGGCCTTGTCGCCGTCAGCAAAAAAGGTGCTGAACCAGGCATTGCAGATCTGGATGCCGCGAATTTCCAGCATCGGTTTCAGCACCGCCGGATCGCGCGGGTATTTGCTGCCGACTTCACTTCCGGTAAACCCGGCCAGTGCCATTTCACTGACAATCTGCTGGAAGGTGTTTTCTCCTCCCAGCTCCGGCATATCATCATTGGTCCAGCCAATCGGGGCGATGGCCAGCTTGACCCCCAGCGAGGCGCTCACTTCATACCCCATGCAGGAGTAGCCGTACTCAACGTGATAACTGTTGTAATCTTTGGTGCGCCAGACACGCTGCAGATCGCCCGGCAGGCTACCCGCCGCTGCGACGATTACCGAGTCCTTTGGGAGGTTTTCATTCAGCGTGCCCAGCACGCTGCTCTGGGTCAGGAATGAGTCTGTCAGGCGGTTGAATTCGGCGTACACCGCTTCACGATCCAGATGATCGTCAATCTCAGGTACAAAACCGTCATTGCTGTAAACTGCCTGATAAACGCGCTGGGTTTCCTTCAACAGTTTGCTCTGCGCCTGCGACACTTTTTCACCCCAGCCGCTGGAGAAGCCTTGTGCCGTCAGCCGCTCGTCCAGCGCAGTCAGAGCTTCGCGGGCATCGGCCACCACCTGCACAGCATCCAGCTTGTAAGCATCGAAATTACTGACGTTGATATTGAGGTAGCTGACGTCTTCGTTATGGAAAATCCATTTAGATGCGGTGGTGAAGTCGGTGTAGCGGGTGCCAACGCCAATCACCAGATCGGCCTCTTTCGCCAGCAGGTTAGCCGCCAGGCAGCCCGTTTCGCCCACGCCGCCAACGTTCAGCGGATGATCGGAGACGATTGTGCCTTTGCCCGCCTGAGTTTCAGCAAACGGGATCTGATGCCGCTCGGCAAACTGGCGCAGCGCCTCGCCCGCCCCGGAGTATTTCACCCCACCTCCGCAAACGATCAGCGGTTTACGTTTACCGGCAATCAGCTTCAGGGCGGCAGACAGCTGCGCTTCCGTTGGCAGACGGCGATCCAGCAGATGAACGCGCTTCTGGAAGAAATAATCCGGATAATCATAGGCTTCACCCTGCACATCCTGCGGCAGTGAAAGGGTCACCGCACCGGTTTCCGCCGGATCGGTCAGAACGCGCATGGCATTAATGCAGGCGGTCATCAGCTGTTCCGGACGGCTAATCCTGTCCCAGTATTTGCTGACGGCGCTGAAGGCATCGTTGGTGCTGATGCTGAGATCGTGACTCTGTTCGATCTGCTGCAGCACCGGATCTGGCTGGCGGGTCGCGAACACGTCGCCCGGCAGCAGCAATAAAGGGATGCGGTTTGCAGAAGCCGTCCCGGCTGCGGTGATCATATTGGCAGCGCCAGGCCCCACGGATGAGGTGCAGGCGATGATTTCACGGCGCAGCTTTTGTTTGGCATAACCAATGGCAGCATGGGCCATGCCCTGCTCATTACGCCCCTGATGCACCACCAGATCGCCGCTCTCCTGTTCCAGCGCCTGGCCCAGCCCCAGCACGTTGCCGTGGCCAAAGATGGCAAAAATCCCCTTAACAAACTTGGTTTCCACGCCATCTACCGACAGATACTGGTTGTCCAAAAATCTGACCAGGGCCTGTGCCGTGGTTAATCTGATCTTAGCCATTTGATCTTCCTTAGCGTTACAGCGGTGGGCCTGAGGCCAGCCGCAATTCGCATGTGTGGTCGCCACGGTCTTCAGTAAATCGGCGACGGCTGTAAGTGAAACGTGAGGCGATTATAAACAAATATTTTTTTCACTAAATACAATTACAGAAGAAACATTTCATTTTGCGAGAGAGATCAAATTATCTAATGAAACCGCTGCCTGAAGGGCGATCTGCAAGGTGAAAAGCGCTTGCGTCAGTAAACGAAAAATTTCGTTTCACTTCAGTATGTTCGCCACTTTAATTCTGCAGGATTGGGAGCAAGGTCACACCGCCCTGCAAGCGGGATAAACAGTGACATTTTGATCCGCAGGGATCGCCGGCAGAAGAGTTTTATCCATCTCACACTTTTGGGTTAATTGTTTCATTTAATATTGAATTTGAAATTTTTATTCTCCATACTGATTGCCATATCAGGTCCGGAAGCCGGGAAGGCAGTTTCGGGAGACCCGCTGGAGAAGCGCAGCTGAATTGGCTTATCACAGAAAGAATAAACAGGTATGAGTACACAACAGAAACGGCTTGATGTGATTTGTATCGGACGTATAGCCGTTGACCTCTATGGCCAGCAGATTGGTGCCAGGCTGGAAGATATGAGCACATTTTCCAAATATCTCGGCGGCTCTTCCGGCAATGTTGCTTATGGTACGGCCATTCAGGGACTGAAATCGGCAATGCTGGCCCGGGTTGGCGACGAGCATATGGGTCGTTTTCTGCGGGAAGAGCTGCAACGTGTCGGCGCTGATACGCAATGCCTGATCACTGACAAAACCCGCCTGACCGGGCTGGTGATCCTGGGGATCAAAGATCAGGATACCTTCCCACTGGTGTTCTACCGCGATAACTGCGCGGACATGGGCCTGATACCGGAAGATATAGAGGAAGAGTACATCGCCTCTTCCCGCGCCGTGGCGGTGACCGGCACCCACCTTTCTCACCCGGATACACGCGCTGCCGTGCTGAAAGCGCTGGAAATTGCCCGTCGTAACGGATTACGCACCGCGCTGGATATCGATTATCGCCCGGTGCTGTGGGGGCTGACCTCACTGGGCGATGGTGAAACGCGGTTCATCGAGTCGCAGCACGTCACCCAACAGCTGCAGGAAGTGCTGCACTATTTCGATTTAGTGGTGGGAACGGAAGAAGAGTTTCATATTGCCGGAGGTAGTACCGATACGCTGACGGCGCTGAAAAATGTGCGACAGGCCAGCAAAGCGACGTTGGTCTGTAAGCGTGGCGCAATGGGTTGTGTGGTGCTGGAAGACGAAATCCCGGAAAGATGGGAACAGACCCGACTACAAAGCGGCGTGCGGGTGGAAGTGCTGAACGTGCTGGGAGCCGGGGATGCGTTTATGTCCGGGCTGTTGCGCGGCTGGCTGAACGATGAAAGCTGGGAGCAGGCCTGCCGCTATGCCAACGCCTGCGGTGCGCTGGTGGTTTCCCGCCACGGCTGCGCTCCGGCGATGCCAACCAAAGCCGAGCTGGATGATTTCCTCAGCCGTGACAACGAGGTGAAACGCCCGGATCTGGATACCCGCCTCACTCATCTGCACCGGGTCACGACCCGTAAACAGCAGTGGCCAGAGCTTTGTGTTTTCGCCTTCGATCACCGTAAGCAGCTGCTGGATATGGCTAATGAAGCGGATGTGGATACCTCGCGCCTGCCGGAACTGAAACAGCTGCTGTTGCGGGCGGCTGAAGCCGCAGCCGGGGAAGCGGGGTTGGATCACCGCAGCGGTATTCTGGCTGACACCACCTACGGGCAACCCGCTCTTAACGCCATAACCGGTAAAGGCTGGTGGATTGGCCGTCCTATTGAGCTGCCCAGCTCCCGCCCGCTGCGCCTGGAACACGGCAACATTGGCTCGCAGCTGGTCGACTGGCCGCAGGAACACGTGGTGAAATGCCTGGTCTTTTATCACCCACACGACAGTGCAGAGCTGCGGCAGGAGCAGGATGAGCTGATCCTCGATGTGTGGCGGGGCTGCAACAAGAGCGGTCACGAACTGTTGCTGGAAGTGATCCTGCCGGATAGCAATCCGGACAAAAAAGAGTCTTATTACCTGGATATCCTCAGCCACTTCTATTCGCTGGGTGTTCAGCCGGACTGGTGGAAACTGCCGCCGCTGCAGCCTGAAAGCTGGCAGGCGATCGGCGGTCTGATCGAGCAGAAGGATCCCCACTGCCGCGGGATCCTGATCCTCGGTCTGGATGCGCCGGAAGAGAAGCTGAAAGCCGGATTCGCCGCCGCCGCCAAATCCCCCAGGGTTAAAGGCTTCGCAGTAGGCCGCACCATCTTCGGCCAGCCTTCGCGGCAGTGGCTGCAGGGTGAGCTGGATGACCAGGTGCTGATCAACGAGGTCAAAAGTAACTATCTGCGGCTGATTAATGCCTGGCGCGAAGTGCGACCGGCGAAGTAATCAGTGGCACCAGGGGCGAGTTATTCGCCCCTTTTTTACATCCTTCTTCTGCTGAAACCCCGCACTTAATTCTCGCCGCGAAGTAAAATTCCCTGCAAAAAATGGGGATCGGCTACCAATCTGTGATTTGTTTCATATCCCGATGAAATAGATCGCCTGATTTTCGTTAGGAAGTGAAATTTTTTGTTCATCTGGTAGACTATCGGGCAGATGAACGTGACTTATTTTTCTTAGCGAGCCGAAGTAATGACCAATAACCCGACGCAGCTTTCCCTGTTACAGGACGACATCCGTCGTCGTTACGATACTCTGAGTAAGCGCCTGAAGCAGGTGGCTCGCTATATCCTTGATAACAGCAACAGCATTGCTTTTGATACCGTCGCCTCTATTGCGCAGCAGGCGGACGTGCCGCCCTCCACGCTGATCCGCTTCTCCAACGCTTTTGGCTTCAGCGGCTTTAACGAAATGAAACAGGTTTTCCGTCAGCACCTGATGGAAGAGACCGTGAACTATACCGAACGGGCACGCCTGTTCCGCCAGACGGCAACGGATGAAACGGCCACGCCGCCAGAGAACCCAGCCGAAATCCTCAACGTATTCACCATGGTAAACTCGCAGGCGCTGCAGCAGCTGGCAATGCAGACTAACCCGGAGCAGCTGAATAAAGCGGTTGAGCTGCTGAACCAGGCAGAGAATATCTATGTGATTGGGCTGCGTCGTTCGTTCAGCGTGGCATCGTATCTGACCTATGCCCTGCGCCATCTGGAACGCCGTGCGTTTCTGATCGACGGCCTGGGCGGGATGTTCGCCGAGCAGCTGAGCATGGTAAACCCGAAAGACGTGGTGATCGCCATAAGCTATTCGCCTTACGCGCGTGAAGCGGTGGAACTGGTCGAGCTGGGCGCCAAACGCGGTGCGCATCAGATCGCCATTACCGACAGCCAGGTCAGCCCGCTGGCCGCCTTCAGCGATGTCTGTTTTGTCGTGCGGGAAGCGCAGGTTGATGGCTTCCGTTCCCAGGTGGCTTCCCTGTGCCTGGCCCAGACTCTGGCCGTCTCGCTGGCGCTGAACAACGTCGAAAAAGCATAAAAAACGGGTGGAATTTTCCACCCGTTTTCAGCCGACTCATTTCATTTCTGTGCCGGTTGATCAGGCCAGCGGTTTCGCCGCTTCTGCCAGACGGTTTTTCATCTGCTGGTAAGCTTCAGGCACATATTTTTCAGCCCATGCAGCATCGTCAATTTTTTCCAGCCTGACCGCGCAATATTTGAATTCCGGCGTTTTAGCGATGGGGGCGAGACTGTCGATCGTCAGTTCATTACAGGCACCGATCCACCACTGATAGGTCATATAGACGGCCCCCTTATTCGTTCGTTCGCTGATATCAGCCCTGCTGATCACTTTCCCCCGCCTTGAGATTATCCAGACCAGCTCGTCCTGAACGATCCCAAGCTCCTGCGCATCTTCCGTGTTAATTTGTACCCGTCCTGGCTCATCGGCCTGAGCACTCAACGCATGGCAGTTCCCGGTCATTGAGCGGCAGCTGTAATGGCCAACTTCTCTGACCGTGCAGAGCACCAGCGGCCACTTTTTATCCACCACTTCCGCTGGCGGATGCCAGTCGCAGGCAAAAAGCAGCCCCTTGCCAGAAGGCCGTGAAAAATGGCTTCCCTCGTACAAATAAGGCGTTCCGGGATGGGACTCTTCCGGGCAGGGCCACCGGACGTAGCCAAAATCAGCCATTTTCTCCCAAGTCGCGCCCTTGTACAGCGGACACATCAGGCGCAGCTCGTTCCAGATGGCCTCATTGTCGGCATACTGCATCGGATAGCCCATGGCAGTGGCCATACGGCTGATAATTTCCCAGTCCGGCAGCACGTCACCCTGCGGTTTAACCGCCTTATAAAAGCGCTGGAATCCCCGATCGGCGCTGGTATAGACCCCTTCATGTTCACCCCAGCTGGTTGCAGGCAACAAAACATCGGCCAGCTCCGCCGTTTTGGTCATAAATATATCCTGAACAATCACCAGCTCCAGCTTCGCCATCGCCTTGCGCATCAACGCAAGATCGGGTTCCGTTTGCAGGGGGTCTTCTCCCATAATCCAGTAGGCGTGCAGCTTTCCTTCCATTGCCAGATGCGGTACGTCGGTGATGGAATGGCCCACTTTGTCGCTCAGGGACTTCACGCCCCAGGCTGCAGCGAATTTATCGCGGGCAGCGGGATCGGTAACAGGTTGATAGCCGGGAAAAAGGTTTGGTAACGCCCCCATATCACAGGCTCCCTGGACGTTATTTTGTCCCCTGACCGGGCCGACCCCAACCCCGGGACGGCCAAAGTTACCGGTTGCCAGCGCCAGGCTGGCAAGCCCTTTCACCACATCCACCCCTTGTCCCCACTGGGTTACTCCCATTCCCCACAGGATGGTGGCATTTTTCGCCCCGGCATAAAGATGCATCGCCTGGCGGATCAGATCGGGTGCCAGGCCCGTCACCTCCTGTACCGACTCTGGCGAATAGAGCGATACCACTTCCCGCCACTCATCCACGCCCTCAACATGCTGTACAAGATAATTTTTATTGCAGAGATCGTCAGCAATCAGCACGTTGGCGAAAGCATTCACCAGCGCCATATTGCTGCCGTTCTTCAGAGGGAGCCAGAGATCTGCCAGCCGGGCGCTTTCGATATAGCGGGGATCGCATACGATAATTTTGGCCCCCTTCTGTTTAGCCCTGACGATTCGCCTGGCCACAATGGGGTGAGAGTCAGCGGCGTTGTAACCGAAAATCAGCAGACAGTCGCTGTTCTCGATATCCTCCAGCGAATTGCTCATTGCGCCATTCCCCAGCGTGGCCTGCAATCCTGCCACCGAGGGGCCATGACAAACGCGGGCACAGCAGTCAATATTGTTGCTCCCCAACACTGCCCGGACGAATTTTTGCATCACATAGTTGGTTTCATTGCCCGGCCCCCGCGACGAACCTGTGACCATAATGCTCTGCGCGCCATAGCGATCTTTAATCTTCTGCAGCCGTGAACTGGCAAAAGAGATCGCTTCCTCCCAGCTTACCGCCTCAAAAGGGCCACCCCGTTTACGGCGGATCGCCGGATGCTGCAATCGGGGAGTGAGTAGCCGGGTATTATTGAGAAATTCCCAGCCGAAGTAGCCCTTCAGGCAGAGTTTTCCTTCATTGGTTACGCCCTTCGCCCCCCTGGCCCCGACAATCTTACCGCCCTCGGTTTGCAGTGCGATTTTGCAGCCACAGCCGCAGTACGGGCAGACAGTAATCACTTCATCCATGGTTTGATTCCTCCAGCAGAAGCAGCCCGCTCAGGCGGCTGCCTTTGGCGGTTTTTTGCTGTTTTTTTTGTTGCTGAAGGCTGAGACCTGCAGCAGTGACAATGGCGAGCGCATCCGTGGGACAGACAGAGACGCAGGTCGGGCCGGATTGCTGCCCGCTGCAGAGATCGCATTTAATAATCTGCGGACTCAGGTCAGGCTGGCTGACAATCTCAATCGCGCCAAACGGACAGGCAACGACGCAGCTTTTACAATCGATGCAGTTGTGGCTGACTGATTCGCTCGCTTCTCCTTTTCTGTACAGAGCTCCTGTCGGGCAAACCGCCACGCAGGGGGCGTTTTCACACTGTCGGCACATTACTGGCGCACTGATGTTGCTCAGCTTTATCACCCTGAGCCGGGGAAAATAGTGACGGGCGGTGAGCGCCACACCGCCGACATGGACGACATGGACGACATGGACGACCGCACAGGCCACTTCACAGGTATGGCAGCCGATGCACTTCTCCGGTGAAGCCACGATAAAGCTCATGAGGCACGCTCCCTCAGCTGTTGCTGTTCCTCAAACATCTGCATCATTTCACCGGCGCTACGGCGGCCTTCGGCCATCGCGGTGACCACCAGATCGGCCCCGTGAACGGCATCACCGGCGGCAAAAACTTTTGGATTGTGCGTTTGCGTTTTGCGGCCTGACTGCCCGGTGATAATCAAGCCCCAGAGGTCAAAGCGAATCCCCTGCCCGGCCAGCCAGGGCATCTCGTGCGCCTGAAAGCCAAACGCCAGGATCAGCGCATCGGCCGCTAGCACAAACTCTGACCCGGCGATGGGCTGTGGCCTGCGACGCCCGTCACTGCCGGGCGCCCCCATTTCAGTACGGATCAGCCCAATGCCGTTCAGGCAGCCCGCTTCATCCAGCCCGATATACTGCGGCTGCAGGTTAAACATGAATTCCACCCCTTCTTCGCGGGCATTGGTGACCTCCTTCTTAGAGCCAGGCATGCTTTTCTCGTCACGGCGATAGGCACAAATCACGCTTTCCGCCTGTTGCCGCACGGCCGTTCTCAGGCAGTCCATTGCGGTATCCCCGCCGCCAAGCACTACCACCTTTTTACCCTTCAGCGAGACATAAGGCTGCTGCTCATCCTCTTCCAGCTCCATCACCTGCCGCGTGTTCGCGATCAGATAAGGCAGGGCCTGCATCACCCCAGGCGCATCTTCATTCTCCAGTCCTGCGCCCATCAGTCCGTACGTCCCCACGCCAAGGAAGACCGCGTCGTACTCTTCCAGCAGTCGGGAAAAAGGAATATCGCGGCCAATTTCACAATTGAGATGAAAATTGATTCCCATTTCACTGAATATCGAATGTCGGTTCACCATCACCTGCTTATCCAGTTTGAAAGAGGGAATGCCAAAGGTCAGCAATCCGCCAATTTCCGGGTGGCGATCGTAAACATCCACGTGAACCCCTTGTCGCCTCAGCACATCGGCACAGCCCAATCCGGCCGGCCCGGCTCCCACAATAGCCACACGCTCCGGTCTGTCTTTTACTCCATGCAAGTCTGGCCTCCAACCCCGGGCAAGCGCTTCATCCGTGATGTAACGCTCAATATTACCGATGCTGACGGAGCCGGGTTGACCGTTCAGGGTACATGCCCCCTCACACTGGCGATCCTGGGGACAAACCCGCCCGCAAATTTCCGGCAGGCTACTGGTTTGGTGGGAAAGTTCTGCGGCTTCGATAAGCTTTCCTGCAGCCGCGAGCTGAATAAAATCCGGGATAGCGTTATGCAAAGGACAGGTCCAGTTACACCACGCTTTCTGTGCGCAATACAGACAACGATCCGTTTCATATCGTGCCTGGGCCTGATTAAGCCCCTGATAGATCTCCCTGAAGTGAAGCTTTCTGTCCTTTGCTGCGAGTTTGGCAGCGCCGATGCGCGGGGTTCTGTCAAGCAGCTCAACCCCTTTAGAAGCGATGGGGGCTGGCCGATTTTTCCCTCCGGCAGTCGCATGCTGCCGGTACAACCGCAGTCGCTGCAGTTCAGCCTCATCCATCAGCTGAAGTGCCTGCGCGGGACAAGTTTCAACACAGGCTGCCTGCCCCGCTGCCAATTGCTGGCACAGGTCACATTTCTGCACCACAGGCCGGTCACTCACCTGCTCGATAGCGCCAAAGGGACAGGCCAGCAGGCAATTTTTGCAGCCGATACACTTCTCTTCCCGCAAACGAATGCTGTCACCTTCCGGGACCAGTGCTTCTGTCGGGCAACTGGCCACACAGGGGGCGTTATTGCAATGACGGCAGGTTAACGGCACGGCGCTATCGCCACTGGTAATAAGGTGAATACGTGGCCGGAACTGCTCAGGGCTGGCAGGCCAGGCCTGCTGGTTATGTGCAAGCACACAGGCCACTTCGCAAACGTGACATCCAATACACTCACCGGGGTTAACAACAACGAATCGATTCATAATTATTCCTTTTTGCGATTCCGCTAAGTGGCTAATGCAAAAAAGAGGCGAGTTTGCAGAAACAGGAAGAAATTACTTCTTTATGTGAACCTTCTCTCAATATGTTGATTGCAGACGTTCCCTTCTGCCGCTGGCCCTGCCAATACGCCTTCGCTCCGTCTCAATTTGATAAAAAACACTTCAAATTGAAAAAACAACGCGATCCATGCACGCCTTAACGCTTTGCAGACAGGCCATATTTCTAACCGCCATCACAACTCTGCAGCAACAATGAGCCTCCTGACCTCTCTGGCATATCCCTTGCTTTGTGAGTGTCATAAATGGATCTCTGGAGGGCCATGCCCGATGAATACGTTATTGGTTGGCAGTGAAGTCCCGCGCGTCGACGGGGCAGCAAAGGTAAAAGGCGCCGCCATTTATGGCGACGATATCGTGCTGAAAAATATGCTTTATGGCGTGTGCCGCTATGCCGATATTGCTGCAGGTCGGATCGAGAAACTCGATCTTAGCGAAGCGAAAAAAGTGCCTGGTGTGGTCAGAATAGCCACCTGGGAAGATATTCCCGGCGAGACGCATATTGGGGTGGTTATTCCTGACTATCCGCCAATAGTCGATCGTGAAATCGCCTTTCGTGGCGATGTGATAGCCGTGGTGGCGGCAGAAAATTATGAAGCTGCCTGCCTGGCCGCAGACAAAATCAAAGTGGTTTACACCCCGTGGACGCCGATCACTTCCGTCAGAGAGTCAATCAGCCCTGGTGCCCGATTGATCCACAGCGACAGAGAAAATAACATTATCAATCATCACCATACGGTGAAAGGCGATATTGAGGCCGGGTTCGCCGCTTCCACCCATATTTTCGAACGCGACTATGAGGTGGGCTTTCAGGAACATGCTTATATTGAGCCGGAATCCATTACGGCCGGGTACGATGACAACGAACAGATCCTGAACATTTATGGCTCAGTGGACTGACCCCACCCCAGTAGACGATCCTGCCCTATAGTTGGACCGACGCTGGTAAAAACGAAAAATTTACCCGCTACCAGCAGACGTTACTCAGCTGTCTCTCTTCCAGCCACTGGCGGCTGCTGGAAAAAGCTGACCGGAAGGAACTGCTCGCTCTGCCGGGGCAGATCTCCTCCCGCATGGTTAACAGCGTCACGCTCTCGACGATGCACGGCTGCCCCCCCGATGAGATCGAATCAATTTGTCGCTACATGCTGACGGAGAAAAATCTGCATACTTTCGTCAAACTCAACCCGACCCTGCTGGGCTATCAGCGAGTCAGGGAGATCCTGGATGGCAATGGCTTTAACTATATTTCGCTCAGTGAAGAGTCTTTTGGGCACGATCTCCAGCTAAGCCGGGCACTGGAAATGCTTGAGCGTCTGATTGCTCTGGGTAAAAAACAGCAGCGAACCTTCGGGGTGAAGCTGACGAATACGTTGGGTGCCCAAAATCATAAGCATCGCCTTCCCGGTGAAGAAATGTATATGTCGGGCCGCGCGCTTTATCCTCTCTCCATTAATGTGGCAGCCGTGTTGTCGGCACATTTTGCAGGTAGGCTTCCTGTCTCCTACTCCGGGGGAGCCAGCCAGTATAACATTGCCGATATTTTCGCCACTGGTATTCAACCCATCACCATGGCAACCGATTTGCTGAAGCCCGGCGGCTATTTGCGAATGAAAGCCTGTGCACAAATTCTGGAAACCCATGAAGGCTGGGACCGCAAACAGATCGATGTACCGCGGCTGCAATCACTTGCCAGCGCGGCACTCACTGCCGGATGGGCGAAGAAGGAGTGGAAAAGCCGGGATGAAATAGATGCCGGGGGACCGCTGCCACTTACCGACTGTTATGTCGCTCCCTGCGTGACAGCCTGCGCCATTCGACAGGACATTCCGGAATACCTGCGTCTTGCCGGTGAAGGACGCTACACCGAAGCGCTGGAGCTGATCTATCAACGTAATGCTCTACCCGCCATCACTGGCCATATTTGCGACCACCAGTGCCAGAACAACTGTACCCGCCTGGATTACGACAATGCCCTGAACATCAGGCGAATCAAAAAAATTGCGCTGGAAAAAGGCTGGGAGGGCTATCGCCAGCGCTGGCACAAACCAGCGGGGTCCGGTGACAAACATCCGGTAGCGGTACTGGGAGCCGGTCCGGCTGGGCTTGCCGTAGGGTATTTCCTGGCGCGCGCAGGGCATCCGGTCACCCTGTTTGAGCAGGAAGCCAGCCCCGGCGGCGTGGTCCGGCACATCATTCCGCAATTTCGCATTCCTGCCAGCCTGATCGAACAGGACATCCGGTTTATTGCCGATCACGGTGTGAAATTCGTCTACAGCTGCGACCCCCGGCTGACTATCGCTCAGCTACGGCAGCAGGGTTTCACCTCTGTCTGCATCGGCATCGGCGCGGGTAAAACCAATACCCTTGCCCTGCCCGGTAACAATCCACATGTTTTGAAGTCCTTTGATTTTCTGCGTTTGTTCAACCAGAAATGCCTGCCAGAAACCCTGCGCGGGGAGATTGCGGTAGTGGGGGCAGGTAACACGGCCATGGACTGTGCAAGAGCCGCCCTGAAGGTTAAAGACGTCACCTCGGTCACCATTGTCTATCGACGGGAGGAGCTGGATATGCCCGCCTGGCCGGAAGAAATTGCCGCTGCCCGACAGGAAGGTGTGGCATTCCGGACGCTGGTGAACCCTGAACATTTCGATCTTCAGGGCAATATGACCTTACGCCTGATGCAACCTGGTGAGCCGGATGCCCAGGGACGCCGTCGCCCGATGGCAACAGAGCAAACAGAAACACAGCATTTTGACGCGCTTATCACCGCCACCGGGGAGAATCCGGACGAAAGGGTGCTGAGTCAAATTGGCCTGCCGCTGACCCCTTCCGGCAGAGTGGAGGTTAATCCGCACACGCTGGAAACCAGCCTGCCTGACGTGTATCTGATCGGCGATGTCCAGACCGGGCCAGCCTCCATTGTTTCAGCCATTGGCGGGGCACGTAAAGCCGCCAATGCCATCCTGCAGCGGGAAAACATTCGTTCCGACAAGGATGACAAGCGCTGGCTGAACAGCGATCCGGCCGCGATATATACCCGCAGGGGGATCGTCGCAGTCACGCAGATTGATGCCAGCAACGAAGATGCCTTTGCCCGCCAGGAGGCCACCCGCTGCCTTGAATGTAATTACGTCTGCGCGAAGTGTGTGGATGTCTGCCCTAATCGCGCCAATGTGGCACTCAGCGTGCCGGGCTTCCAAAGCCGTCAGCAAATTCTGCATCTGGATGCGCTTTGCAACGAATGTGGCAACTGCGCCCAGTTCTGCCCGTGGCAGGGCAAACCCTATAAAGACAAGGTCACCGTTTTCAGCCGTCAGGATGATTTCGGCAACAGTACCAATCCCGGCTTTCTCATCAGCCAGCAGAGCGTGCAGGTCCGTCTGCAGGATCGTGTCTGGCGACTGAACCTTGACGGGCAAGGTAGCGTTACCGGAGAAACACCGGACGAGCTGAAGGAGATGGTGCGGATTATCGATTATACGCGCCAGCACCACTCATATCTGTTGGGCAGCGTGGAGGAATAATCATGCTGATTTTGAAAAATTGTACCGCCGTGCAGTTTGAACCCTGTCAGGTAGAACAGGGATACGATATTGCCGTTGAAGATGACAAGATTGTGGCAGTCGGCAGTAATCTGGCTGAACAGTATCCCGGGGCTGAAATCAAACAGATGAATGGCAAGCTGGTTATGCCCGGATTGGTTTGTGCCCATAACCATTTCTACTCCGGTCTGTCCCGGGGCATTCTTGCCCCAATCGCCCCCTGTCCGGACTTCATCTCTACCCTGAAAAACCTCTGGTGGCGGCTGGATCGGGCGCTCGATGAGGAGTCGCTGTATTACAGTGGTCTGATCTGCTCACTGGAGTCGATCCGTCAGGGGTGTACCGCAGTGATTGATCACCATGCCTCGCCCGGTCTGATCAAAGGCTCGCTGGCCATTCTGCGCAAAGGCTTTCTTGAAGCAGGGCTACGTGGGATGACCTGCTTCGAAACCACCGATCGCAATTTTGGGATCAAGGAGCTGGAAGCTGGCGTGGAAGAGAATATCGCCTTTGCCCGGCTGATTGATGCCGAACGCGGCAGCCACCCCCGAAACACGCTGGTGGAATCCCACCTTGGTGCTCATGCGCCATTCACCGTCCCTGACGCCGGGCCTGCCTTGTCCATAACGCCCGTTCCAATATGAACAATCACGTTGGCTATAACCGCCACCTCGCCGGTTACCAGCTGGCAGCACTGGGAACGGACGGCATTGGCGCGGATATGTTTGAGGAGTTGAAGTTCGCTTATTTCAAACATCGGGATGCCGGTGGGCCTCTCTGGCCGGACAGCTTTATGCACATGCTGCAAAACGGCAATGTACTGCTGGAACGCAACTTTACCGGGCGCTTTGGTCAGCTGGCTCCGGGCTATACCGCCGACCTGACAATCTGTGATTACACCTCTCCCACTCCGCTGCAGCCGGAAAATCTGGCCGGGCATCTGGCTTTTGGCCTCGGTAGTTCAGCCGTTCACAGCGTAATGGTTGGCGGGCGTATGGTGTATGAAGATCGCCAGTTCCCCTTCGATGTCGCCCCCCTGTATGCCCAGGCGCGTAAAGCAGCCAGCAGGCTGTGGAAAAAAATGGGAGAACTCTCCTGATGAAGACTTCTGCACTTCACTCTGACCCAACGCCCTCTTCCTCTCTGCCAGTGGATGAAGTGCTGCCCATTGGTCAAATGGCCCTGTATGGCTTACAGCATGTGCTGGTGATGTACGCCGGGGCCGTTGCCGTTCCGCTGGTTGTCGGCTCGGCAATCGGGTTGGCGGATAACCAGATCGTGGTACTGATTGGATGTGATCTGGTGGTGTGCGGAATAGCCACGCTGCTACAGACGATAGGCATTGGCCGGTGGCTCGGATGCCGCCTGCCTCTGGTCCAGGGTTGTACTTTTGCCGCACTGATCCCACTGGTGCTTATCGGCAAAGAGTACGGCATGGGAGGCATTTCGGGGGCGGTGATGATCGCTGGTCTGTTCACGCTACTGTGTGCGCCGTGGATTTGTAAGCTGGTTCGCTTCTTTCCTAAAGTGGTGATGGGTTCGATAGTCACGCTGATTGGACTGTCAATTATGCCGGTAGCCGGTGGGTGGATTGGCGGAGGAAGCAGCAGCATGGCCGACTTTGGCAATGTTCTGTCACTGGCACTGGCTGCGCTGACGCTGGTGATCATCCTGAATATCTATACCTTTGGCTCCGGCCTGATTAAAAACATCGCTGTGCTGATTGGGCTGATTATTGGGTCAACGGTGTGGTACTTCGTTGACTCACTGGATTTCAGCCGGGTCAGTGCCAGTCCGTGGATTAGCCTGCCCGTTCCGCTACAGTTCGGCCACCCGGAATTCCACCTGATCCCCATCCTGCTGCTGTCGATGGTCATGGTCGTGGTGATGGTGGAAACCATGTCTTCCATGATGGCGACCGGTGAGCTGGTAGGACGAAAAGCGGACAGCGAAACGTTGAAAAAAGGGCTACTGGCCTGCGGGCTGGCAACATTCTGCGGCAGCTTCTTTAATCTTTTTCCCTATGCTGCATTCGCACAGAATGTTGGGTTGATTGGCCTGACAGGCGTTAAAAGCCGCTTTGTGGTTGCCGCTTCGGGCTGCATTTTGATCCTGATGGGGCTGTTTACCAAAATTGCCGCACTGGTGGTCGTGGTGCCGAAACCGGTGCTGGGTGGGGCAGGTGTCGTGATGTTTGGCATGGTTGCCGTGGCGGGGATCCGTACGCTGGGCCAGGTCAATTACCGGAATAATAACAATGGGATGGTGGTTGCCCTGACGCTGGGTCTGGGTCTGATGCCGGTGTTGGTGCCGCAACTTTTCTCACAGCTTCCGGAGCTGGCAAGGATGTTTTTACACAGCGGGATCACCGTGGGGACCTGCACAGCAATTGTCTCGAATCTGATCCTGAACGGGAAAGGTCTTCACTTTAAAAATCGCAGCTGTGAGGCATGCCAACCGGTGGAGCTGGCTGCCGATCCGGAATCAACCGCAGCACGCCGCGTCGCGGTCAAAACGGTCAGAGTCTGGTTGCTTCTGCGCCGGGCCAGAGAACAGCAGCAAAGAGAGAGGGAACAGGAATGAACAGGTCAGAACGACTTCTCAGGATAATTACGGCGGCAACCCTGGTTATCCTGTCAGGTTATTTCAGTCTGTCGGAAGGCCTTTCTCTGGCCTTCCAGAGCCGGTTTCAGTATGCAGCAGGCTATGAATTTGTCGTTCAGTTGCCCGGTTTACGCGGATAATCTTCGCTGTTTACCCAGGCGTGATCTTTCTCCCAGCTGAACTTCCACAACCTGACTGGCCCGGCCATCACATTCAGATAGTAGTTATCGTAACCGGCAAGAGTAGCCACCGGATGATAACCTCGTGGCACGGTGACCACATCGCGGTTGTAAGCCGCCATGCACTCGTCCAGAGAGCGGTCGTCAGTATAGACGCGCTGCATGGCGAAACCCTGCTCCGGATTAAAACGGTGATAGTAGGTCTCTTCCAGACAGGTCTCTGTCTCTGAATCTTCCCGATCGTGCTTGTGGCTCGGGTAAGAGCTGGTATTGCCTTCGTCGGTGTAAACCTCCACTACCAGCAGGCTGTCGGCTGGCTTATCATCCGGCAAAATATTGTGCACCAGGCGTTTATTTCGGCCTTTCCCGCGCTGCTCCACACCGACATCCTCAGGTGAGATCAGTCTGGCAGGCAGATTGCCGTTGCCGGGTGCATTACACACTGCCAGTTCAAGGTCGGAATCCGCATAGACTTCCACTTTGTCATGATGCGGCACATACACTGAGTAAGGCGGTGTACGCTCAAACGGCGACATCCGTTTGCCGATGCCCGGAAACTCTGCGTGGCGGGTTTTCACCGAAGCCAGCCCGGCGACCAGCACCAGGCACAGCTCTTTGCTGCCGCTTTCCAGCGCCAGGGTCTGGCCCTTTTTCAGCTGGTAAGCATCGAAACCGACATAGCGCCAGCTGGCACTTTCCGGTGTGACATGCTGGATGCGCCCCTGCGCATCCGGCTGCTGTGCTTTGGATAGCAATGCCATTCTGCTGCTCCTCTGTCCCTGTGATACTGCCTGGCTAACAGGCAATATCAGGGGGTTTAAATGACTGAATTTTCCGTACGAAACGCGCTTAGCCCAGCGTAGGCATACTGAACTCGGAAACGGTTTTCTGACCACCCGGCCAGCGCACCGTGGCCGTTTTCATGCGGGTGTAGAAACGCACGCCATCTGGCCCGTGCACGTTCAACGCCCCAAATACAGAACGCTTCCAGCCGCCGAAGCTGTGGAAAGCCATCGGCACAGGAACCGGCACGTTTACGCCAACCATGCCCGCCTGCACCTCACGCACAAAATCGCGGCCGGTATGGCCGTTGCTGGTAAATATTGCACTGCCATTTCCGAATTCGTGGCTGTTGACCAGCTTCAGCGCGCTGGCGTAGTCCGGCGCACGCATAATGCTCAGCACCGGGCCAAAGATCTCTTCCCGCCAGATAACCATCTCCGGGGTTACGTTATCGAACAGCGTGCCTCCGATATAGTAGCCCCCGGCAAAGCCCGGTACCTGGAAGTTACGTCCATCAACCACCAGCTTCGCGCCTTCCTGCTCGCCTTTATCAATGTAGCCAAGCACTTTTTTCTGGTGCGCCGCAGAGACCACCGGGCCCATCTCGTTCTCTTCACTGCCCTTCTGGATCCCTGGACCAACGCGCAGCGCTTTGACCAGTGGCGTCAGGGCGGCAATCAGCTTGTCTGCCGTGTCGTCACCCACCGCCACCACCACCGGCAGCGCCATACAACGTTCACCCGCTGACCCAAAAGCACCGCCCATAATCGCGTTAACGGTCGCTTCCAGATCCGCATCCGGCATCACGATGGCGTGGTTTTTCGCCGCGCCAAAGGCCTGCACACGTTTACCATGGGCGCTGGCTGTTTTATAGATGTGCTCTGCCACACCGGAAGAACCTACGAAGCTGACGGCCTGCACGCGCGGGTCGGTATAGAGCTGTTCCGCATCTTCGTTAGAACAGTGCACCACGTTAAAGACGCCGTCCGGCAGGCCGGCTTCGGTCAGCAGCTCGGCCATGCGAACGGAAGCAGAAGGATCCAGCGCCGGTGGCTTAAGGACAAAGGTGTTACCACAGGCCAGCGCAATCGGGAACATCCACAGCGGCACCATCGCCGGGAAGTTAAATGGGGTGATGCCGGAGACCACGCCCAGCGGCTGCATCAGCGAATAACTGTCTACGCCGGTTGCCACATCCGCCGAGTTTTCACCTTTGATCAGGTGCGGAATACCACAGGCAAACTCCACCACTTCCATTCCGCGGGTCAGCTCGCCCAGCGCATCAGACCAGACCTTCCCGTGTTCACTGACGATCAACGCCGCCAGCTCATCGCGGTGTTGCTCCATCAGGGCTTTAAAGTTAAACAGCACACGGGCACGGCGCAGCGGAGAAGTACGGGACCAGTCGTCAAACGCTGCATGAGCAACGCCAATTGTCTTTTCCACTTCTTCCGCCGTGCTTTGCGTCAGCTCACGCACCACTTTGCCGGTCGCCGGATCGTAAACCGGGATGGTTTCATTGCTGGCGCTCAGGGACGTTTTCCCGCCAATAAAATTTCCTGTGATAGTCATGTTCTGGCCTCTTGGATGGTGATATTCCCTGCAGGCGGGCTGAGTTTTTCGTTCGCCCCCTGGCCGGATAAATCCTGTTATGCGTGCAAAGACAGTATTATATTGGAATAAATTTTTCAAATAATTCACTTTAGAAAATTCGTTTTTAGCGGCGCAGATCGCATTTTACTGCTGACCGATATTGCCGCCTGTGTCGAAGAGCCCCGATAAAAGTAGAGAGAGATAAACCCAATGATGCCGCGGATTAAGGCGGTATCTGTGCAGACAAACCATCAGCATGAAAACTCTGCGACAATGCTCACATATGCCTGCAGAAAACCGCTGACTGCCCTGCGTAAAACGAAATTTTGCGAAGCCGATCCAAAAATTTAAATTTCATAATTTATTAAACATGAAATAAATGTTCTTTTATCTTTTCACGCGGAACTGACCGGTTCCACGGCTGAAGAGCTGAACCCGCCGCGCCCACTCCATTTGCAGGAGCAGTAAGATGGCCATCGACCCGACCCGTTTCTGTATCAACCGTAAAATCGCCCCAAACCTGAGTATCGGGCATTTTTTCCAGCTGGTTCACTCACTCGGCCTGAATAAGGTTGAGCTGCGCAATGACATGCGCGGGGGCAAAGTCACCGACAATCTGTCCGCCGCCGAAGTGCGCTCGCTGGCGGAGCGCTATGGTCTGGAGATAGTCACCCTCAATGCGCTGTATCCCTTTAATCAGCCTGATGATGCACTGATGCGCAGAGCAGAAGGGTTGCTGAAAGATGCGCTGGCCACTGGCGCCAAAGCGCTGGTGATGTGCCCGCTGAACGACGGTACGCCGGTGACGGCGAACGACACTATCGCCGCGCTGAAAAAGCTGGCACCGCTGTTTGAGAAGTATGGCATTGCAGGGCTGGTTGAACCTCTTGGCTTCCCGATCAGCTCATTACGCTCGGCGGTTCAGGCACAGGCGATGATCCGCGATGCCAGCGTCCCCTTCCGTCTGGTACTGGATACCTTTCACCACCATCTGTATGAGAATGCGGAAAGCGAATTTGAGCAGGGTATCGACGTTAACGGTATCGGGCTGGTGCATCTGTCCGGGGTGGAAGACACTCGCCCGACGGCACAACTGACGGATGAAGAACGTATTATGTTAAGCGACGGAGATGTGCTGAACAGCGTGGCCCAGGTGAAGCGGCTGGAGCGCATGGGCTATCACGGCATTTATGCCTTTGAGCCGTTCTCTTCGGTGATGGACGGCTGGAGCGCGGCGGAAATTGAACGTGAGATTCGCCAGAGCATTGCGCTGCTGCAAAACTGAATAGCGGAGCCGCCAGCCCCCGACGCTTATCGGTTGGCGGCTCTGTTTCAGGACATCTCCACCAGTTCTTCTTTATGCTGCGGCTGGCTGCGACGTAATTTCAGCGTCAGCAGGATCGCCAGGCACACCAGCAGACCACTCAGCAGGTAGATAACCGGCACGCCAAAGTAGCTCATCACCAGTCCGGCCAGCGGACCAGTGATCCCCAGCGACAAATCCATAAAGGCGGTGTAGGTTGCCAGCGCACTGCCCTGGTTCTGTGGCGGTACAGCTTTCACCGCCACCACACCGACCGCCGGGAAAACCAGTGAGAAGCCAGCTCCGGTCAGGAAAGCGCCCAACTTCGCCATCCACGGGTCGACGGCACCCCAGACCAGAAACAGGCCAACAGCCTCCACCGCGAAACAAACAATAGCCACCGCCAGTCCACCATGCCGGTTAATGGCATTAGGAAAAAGCAGCCGCGTGCCAACAAAGGCTCCGCTAAACAGCGTCAGCGCCCAGGCTGCGCCTTCCCAGCCCTTTGCCTGATAGAACAGCGTAATAAATGTGGCGATAACGCCAAAGCCTACCGATCCCATGGCGAGGATCAGGCCAAAATTCCACACTTTGCCCAGTACGGCACGGAAAGGCAGCTGCCTGCCCTTGCTGCTTTTTACCGTCGGCCGTGGCAGGGCGAACAGGATAGCAACCAGCGCGATGGCGATGATAATTCCTGAGAGCAGCACCAGGCCGCCCCAGCGATAGATCCCCACGCCCAGCGGTGCGCCGATGGCCATTGCCCCGTAGGTGAAAATGCCGTTCCACGAGATCACCCGGCCAATATGCAGCGATCCGACCACACCCACGCCCCACAGCGTGGAACCCGTTCCGGCAAAACTTTGCCCCACTCCCAGGATAACCCGGCCCAGACAAAGCAGAGACAGGCTGAGCACCGGAACAGCCGCGCCAGCTGCCGCCAGCGCATAACAAACCCCGCTGAGGAAGCAGCCACACAGGCCGAAAACCACCACTTTCTTTGGCCCCCAGAGATCGGCATAACGCCCGGCATGGGGACGGCTGAGCAGAGTGGCGAAATATTGCAGGCTGACCACCAGCCCGGCCCAGAACGCACTGTAGCCCATCACGTCATGGACATAGCCGGGCAGCACCGCCAGCGGTAAACCGATGGTCAGATAGCTGGCAAAATTGAAAATCACGACGGAAATAATGCGCAGGTTAAGGCGTAAACCGCCCGGAGCAGGCTCCAGCGCAGGTTGTTCAGGCATGGAAATCAACACCCTTCAGGGAAGAACAGGAGTTTTTACTATAACCTGATTTTAACAAAAAAGGTCAGCCCCAGGCCGCCATTGTCTGTAGCCATAATTCCGTCACATACTCTTCTTATACTGCCCGCTGAATAAAATCCCAAAGAGGATAACAAGATGCTGGCTCCCCTGACTTTCCCCCAGGAGCGCGCGACTCGTCGGCTGATGATGAAGGTCAGGCCACGCCTGAACTGTGATGAGACGGCCTGATGACGCGAACTCCAACCCCGATTATGCTGAAGGGCATTCGTTATGCTTTTGGCGCAAACACCGTACTGAACAACCTTGACCTGACCGTTGAAGGCGGCACCACCGTGGCCCTGCTCGGCCCTTCCGGATGTGGAAAAAGCACCCTGCTGAAACTGCTGGCTGGCCTGCTCCAGCCGCAGAGCGGTGTAATTCACTTTGCCGACCGGCTGATAGCCAGCGCAACCTCCTTCCGGCCACCGGAACAGCGCGATATCGGCATGGTGTTTCAGGACTACGCCCTGTGGCCGCACATGAGCGTGGCGCAGAATGTCGGCTTTCCGCTGCTGATGCGCCGCGTACCCAATGCTGAACGCCTGACTAAAATCATGGTCGCGCTGGAACGTGTTGGCCTCGCCGATTTCGCGCTACGCAAACCTTCCGACCTTTCCGGTGGCCAGCAGCAGCGAGTCGCGTTGGCCCGCGCCATCATCGCCGAGCCCTCCATTCTGTTGTTCGACGAGCCCCTCTCCAACCTCGACCGCGACCTGCGTGAATCTCTCTGCCGCGAAATGTCCATCCTGCTTACTCAGTTGGGCATCACTGCCGTTTATGTCACGCACGATCGCAACGAGGCCGAGGTGCTGGCCGACAATATTGTTCATTTGTCACAAGGTTCCGTTACGTCCATCCAGGCCGTAAAACCACTCTCCGGGGAAACAGCATGAAATCCATTCTGACCAAGAAAACAGGAGCCATCTTCGCGATGATCTTCACATCTGCCATGATGATCAACGATGCCAGTGCGCTGACGGTCTATACCGCCGGGCCGGGATCGCTGGCTAAAAAACTCGCCGCCGGTTATGAAAAGCAGACCGGGGTGAAGGTCAATATTTTCCAGGCCACCACCGGTAAAGTGATGGCGCGTCTGGAAGCCGAACAGGCGAACCCGCTGGCGGACGTGCTGATCTCCGCTTCCTGGGACACCGCCGAAGAGTTGCAGCATCGCGGCTGGCTGCTGCCCTACCAGAGCGCCAACGCGGCCAAAGTGCCGGCCAGTCTGAAAACCGACTCCTGTGTTGCGCAGGGCATCTCTGCACTGGGGATCGTGTGGAACACCAAAAGCGGCACGCCGGAACCCAAAGAGTGGAAGGATCTGACCATGCCAGCCTTTAAGGATAAGGTCACCACACCGGATCCTGCGCTTTCCGGTGCCTCACTGGATCTGTTGATTGGCCTGCAAAACGGCAGGGGTGACGACGCATGGCAGCTGTTCGATAAGTTGAAGAGTAACGGCATGGTGATTAGCGGCCCTAACGCTCAGGCCCTGACACCGGTCCTGCAGGGAGCAAAGGCCGCCGTATTTGGCGCAGTTGACTACGTCTCTTACAACAGCATCCAGGATGGCGAAGCCATAAAGGTGATCTTCCCGGCCAGCGGCACGGTGGTTGCTCCACGTCCGATGATGATCCTGAAGTCGACCCAGCACGCGGCGGATGCCAAAGCCTTTATCGACTACGTGCTCTCTCCGGAAGGTCAGGAGCTGGTCGCCGGTGCCTGGCTGATGCCTGCACGTTCGGATATCGGGGCGAAACGCCCGCTGCTCAGCGAGCTTAAAATCCTGCCAGCGAAGAGTGACGGCAACAGCGACCGCGCCTCGGTTCTGCAACGTTTCGGCAAGCTGTTCGCTCAGCAGTAACCGGTTCGCGCCCCACTTTCAGGAAATCTGCCTGTGAAACTCTCTCTGATGCCACTGTTTACGGTGGCACTGCTGACTATTCTGGTGGTGCTGCCACTGCTGTTTATATTACTACAGGCGCTGTTTCCGGCACTGAGCGAAGGGTCGCTTGCCGGGGCATTCACCCCCATTTCCGCTCTGCTACACGATCCCGAACTACCCGCTTTGCTGAATGGCACGCTGAAAACCGGCGTTGGCGTGGCACTGTTCAGTGCGCTGTTAGGTATTCCGTTGGGCACGCTGCGCGGATTGTTTCACCTGCCGCTGGCACGCTTCTGGGATCTGATGTTCCTGATCCCTTTCCTTACCCCACCCTATATTGCCGCACTGAGCTGGATGCTGGCCCTGCAGCAAAACGGCTATTTGCAGCAGCTGACCGGCAGTAACCTGAATAATCTGCTGTTCAGCCAGACCGGTATCATGCTGGTGATGACGCTGAATATCTTTCCGGTGGTCTATTTTGCCGTTTCCCGCAGCATGCTCGCCAGCGGTCAGCGGCTGGCAACCGTGGCCCGGGTTCACGGTGCGTCGGCCTGGCAGGCGTTCTGGCACGTCACGCTGCCTATGGCTTTACCGTCGCTGGCGGCTGGGGTGCTGCTGGCTTTCACCCTGGCAATTGAAGAGTACGGCGTGCCTGCCGCGCTGGGCGCACGCGCCGGAGTGGTGATGTTGACCGTGGGAATTGAGCAACGGCTGGCGGACTGGCCGATCGATCTTCCCGGCTCTTCGCTGCTGTCAGTAATGCTGGTTATGATTGCCCTCTGCGCCTTTGCCCTGCAGAAGAAGCTGGTCGGCAACAAAGAAGTGACCAGCATTACCGGCAAGCCAGCCGACACCAGTCTGGTTTCTCCGGGGGCCTGGCGCTGGCCAGTGATGATAGTGTTTGGGCTGGTTGCGGCGTTAGTGGTTGCCCTGCCGATGGCCTCCCTGTTGCTCACCGCTTTTATGTCCACGCTGTCGGGCGGAATTCACTCTGATAATTTCACCCTGCGCCACTTTGCAGCGCTGTTTGATCACCAGGGCGAGGCCTTTTCGGCCCTTTCCACCAGCATGGGACTGGCACTGGGGTCGGCACTGATCACCGGACTGCTCGGCTTTCTGGCCGCCTGGCTGGTGGTGGAGGGTAAAATGCGCGGGGCGAAGATGATTGATACTCTGTCACTGCTGCCCGCGGCGTTGCCCGGCGTGGTGGTGGGAGTCGGTCTGATACTGCTGTGGAACCACGCCTTCTGGCCCGTTTCGCCTTATAACAGCTGGGCGATCCTGCTGCTCTCCTACTGCTGTTTGTTGCTGCCCTGGCCGGTGCGTTATGTCAGCAGCGCGTTAAAACAAATTGGCGGAAATCTTGAACCTGCCGCCCGTGTACACGGTGCCAGCACGGTGCAGGCGCTGTGCCACATTATCCTGCCGCTGGTCTTCCCCAGCCTGCTGGCCGCAATGCTGATGGTGTTTGCCATTGCCTCACGCGAGCTGGTGACTTCTCTGCTGCTGGCCCCGGCAGGTACGCAAACCGTAGCGGTCTTTATCTGGCGCCAGTTTGAACAAGGATCGATCGGGCAGGGAATGGCAATGGCCAGTATCGCGATGATGGTCAGCCTGACGCTGATGCTGGTCGCTCTGGCCCTGATGCAACGCCAGCAAAAAGCCTCGGAGCATTCCTGAAATCAACCTGTTACTCCCTGCAGCCACTACACTTAACGGTCAAACTGACAGAGTGGAGAGGGAATGAGCGAGCTGCAGCAGGAGAAGATGGGGCAGAATATGCTGCTGAAAATGGCCACCCTGGTGGTGATCCTCGCAGGCATCAAGGCGGCATCAGAGATCCTGGTGCCGTTTTTACTGGCCCTGTTTCTGGCTATTGTATTAAACCCACTGGTGACGATGCTGATGCGCCATGGTGTGCGGCGCGGGCTGGCGATTACTTTGGTAGTCGTTGCCGTCCTGTTTTTTATCGCCCTTCTGGTGGCGATGATCGCCGGGTCAGTCAATGAGTTCAGCAATATCTACCCTCAAATCCGCGGACAGATGGAACACAAGTTAACCATCGTGCAGCATTTCGCCGCCCATTTTCATCTCAATTTATCCACCGACCGCATGGCCGAACGGCTCGATCCCAATTCAGTGATGAACGTGGCAACCACGGTGCTGAGCCAGTTCTCCGGCGCGATGGCCAACATCGTGCTGTTGCTGATGACGGTGGTATTTATGCTGCTGGAAGTTCATCACCTGCCCTATAAACTGCGCTTTGCGCTGATTAACCCGAGGATCCGCATCGCCGGTCTGCATAAAGCGTTGAAAGGCGTGACGCACTATCTGGCGCTGAAAACACTGATCAGCCTGATTACCGGCGTGGCGGTGTGGCTGGCCCTGACGATGCTGGGCATTAAGTTCGCGCTGCTTTGGGCCGTGGTGGCCTTCCTGCTTAACTTTATCCCCAATATTGGCCCGGTGATCGCCGGTATCCCACCGCTGATTCAGGCGCTGCTGTTAAATTCCATTTTTGATGCCGGGATGGTGGCG
The DNA here is from genome assembly GCF_058137865.1 of Erwinia sp. 009765445. Lineage (NCBI taxonomy): Bacteria > Pseudomonadati > Pseudomonadota > Gammaproteobacteria > Enterobacterales > Erwiniaceae > Erwinia > Erwinia sp. 009765445. The sequence continues at coordinate 65,486 of NZ_JBYUWC010000008.1, read as the reverse complement.
GCGCTGTTTATCGCCATTCATATGCTCTTCGGCAATATGCTGGAACCGCGGGTGATGGGTAAAGGCCTGGGGCTTTCCAGCCTGGTGGTGTTCCTGTCTCTGATCTTCTGGGGATGGCTGCTCGGGCCGGTCGGCATGCTGCTTTCCGTACCGCTGACCAGCGTGTGTAAGATCCTGATGGAAACCACGCCGGGCGGCGCTAAGCTGGCTATTCTGCTGGGAACCGGCCGCCCTAAATCAAGTGAAGTCAGTCGACAATAAACAGTTGCGCACCGCTTTCCGCTCAAGTTATTTAGTTATTGGCGCTCAGAGCCATGCTATTTTATCGCCAGTGCGGCCAGTCCAGCTTGCCGGGTGACAGGGGAAAAAAGTGCAATCACTGCTCAAAAAACGGCGTGATCGAAAGGGGCTGCTGCTCGCCATTGCAGGCCTGCTGCCGCTGATCCTGTGCATCGTCTTTACCTTTATTGATGCCCGCCAAATCGTGCAGCGACAACAGGCCGTCACGGCATCCATGCTGCTGACCCAGGCTGAATCCATCAGCGACCAGGCGTGGAATATGGTGGGCCAGCTGCGTCAGTTTGACGGTGCCAGATGCAGCGATATCGATGACGATTTAATGCATCTGGCCGCGCTTTATCCCTATTTTCGCTCCATTGGTGTAATGCAAAGTGGTGAAGTCACCTGCTCCTCCGCCTTTGGCAGCATTAACGGCAATTTGCCCACTATGATCCAGCGTCAACCGCCAGAACACCGCAAAGCCTGGTGGATGCTGTCGATCGCCGGAACCTACGCGGTGAAAGACCGTCCGGCAGTGATTTTTATTCGCGACACCCCGAGCCAGTTCAGCACCTATGCAGTGGTTGATGGTCAGTATCTTCTGGACTTTATGCACGCGGTCGGCAAAAGCCATGGTTACAACATTGAGCTGCAGTTTGGCGGTGGCTACAATATTGATGGCGGCTACGCGCCACCGGCAGGCTCCTTCTTACTCAGTGCTTCAACGCTGACCGTCACCTCAAATCGCTACCCGATTGTTGCCCGCGTTACCTCGCCGCCCAGTGATGCTGCCCTGACCTGGCGACACGGCCTGCTGACCTTTATGCCGATGGCGGTGATCTTTTCGCTGCTGTTAATGACGGTGACCAACAACTGGCTGCAGCGCAAATTGTCAATGCGTGACCAGTTGCAGCGAGCCATTAATCACCGGGAATTTTCGGTCAATTACCAGCTGGTTTATGACATCGCAAACCAGACTTACGGCGGCGCAGAGGCGCTGATGCGCTGGCAGTTGCCCAACGGCAACTGGGTTCGTCCCGATCTGTTTATCGCGGCCGCAGAGTCGGAAGAGATGATTGTACCGCTGACCCGTCATCTGATGGATCTGATTGCCGAAGATGTGCAAAACTGGACGCTACCACCAGGCTTTCATCTCGGGGTGAACGTCGCGGCCGAACATATCCAGCATGCTGAATTTATCGAGGACATCCGCACGTTTGCCGCACGCATTGCCATGCATCAGATCAGCCTGACGCTGGAGCTGACCGAGCGCAGCCTGATTTCCGAAGGTGATGAAGTGGTCCGCAAGCTGCAGCAGTTGCGCAGTGAGGGCATCCGTATTTCCATCGACGATTTCGGCACCGGCCACTGTTCGCTCTCCTATCTGCAAACCTTCCCGCTTGATTACCTGAAAATCGATCGCGGCTTCGTTAACGCCATCGAATCTTTGCAGGATGAGACGCCGGTGCTTGACGCCATCATTATGCTCAGCAAGAAGCTGAAGCTGTCTGTCGCCGCCGAGGGTGTGGAAACGCCGCTGCAGCTGGCCTGGCTGAAAGCGCGCGGCGTGGACTATATTCAGGGCTATCTCTACGCCCGTCCGATGACCAGTGCCGCGATGATGACGTGGATACAATCAGCAGACCAGCCGTTCACGTCACCCCCACCCGGCTGAAGCAGGGGAAAAAGATGAAGTGTATTATTCTCGATGATTATCAGTCCGTTGCCCTCTCCTGTGCGGATTGGGCAGTGTTGCAGCCCGGGGTGGAAACGCACGCCATCAGCCAGCGTTTCAACCACAGAGAGGAGCTGGTCGCGGCGCTGCAGGCGGCAGAAATTGTGATTATCATGCGTGAAAGAACGCCCTTCGGAGCCGATCTTTTTGCCCGTTTGCCCAATCTGAAATTGCTGATCACCTCCGGCATGCGCAATGCGGCGATTGACCTGCAGGCCGCCAGCCGCCACGGCGTGGTGGTCTGTGGCACCGCCAGCGGCTCGGAAGCGCCTGCCGAACTGAGCTGGGCGCTGATCCTCGGCCTTGCCCGCCATCTGGTTACCGAAAATACCGCGCTGCGCGATAACGGCCCATGGCAGCAGACGTTGGGCATGACGCTGCACGGCAAAACGCTGGGACTGATTGGGTTGGGAAAAATTGGCGAACAGATGGCACGGATTGGCCAGGCTTTTGGCATGGAAGTTTGCGGATGGAGCCAGAACCTCAGCGAGCAAAGGGCTTCAGAGTGCGGCGTGCGCCTGATGCCGGACAAAGCGACACTCCTGCAGCACAGCGACGTGATCTCGCTGCATCTGGTGCTCAGCGAGCGCAGCCGCCATGTTATTGACGCTGAAGCATTTGGGCAGATGAAACCCACCGCGCTGCTGATTAACACCTCCCGTGCCGGGCTGGTTGATCAACAGGCAATGATCGCTGCGCTGAGTGAAAAAAGAATTGCTGGTGCAGGCGTGGACGTTTTTGATCGGGAGCCATTGCCTGCCGACAGCCCGTTAAGAACATTGCCCGGTCTGCTGGCGACTCCGCATCTGGGTTATGTCGCCGACACAAACTATCAGCGCTATTTTTCTCAGGCAGTAGAGAATATTCAGGCCTGGTTAGCGGGTAAAACAGTACGCAGGTTAGATAAGTAATTTTAATTTATTCTGGCTGGCCGCCTGACAAGTTTTGTCGGCGGTCTGTTTAATCAAATCCGACGTTTTAAAACCGCGCGTAATGCCACATCCAATGTTTCATCCGCAGCCGGAAATTCAGCCTGAGTTTTCGTCGTTATCCCGACCGCTTCGCGTCTTGCTTCCACTCGCTGATTCATTCGCGCCAGGGTGGGCATAATATGATCGGCCAGCTGCTGATACTCCTGATAGATCTGACGATTTGCCGCGCTGCCACTCTGTTGTGCCAGCGTTATCCCCAGCGTCTGAAAACGCGCGACCATACCGTCCAGGCGGCCTGGCAGCATGCCATGGCGGTTAAGCTCTGCGGCCTGCTGCCCCAGAATATGCCCTGTTGCAACAGCCGCTCCACTGCCTTAACCACGCCCCCGGCACAATTTAACCATTCATTCTGCAGGGGCATCACCGGGACATTCACTGGCTGACGGCCGTGCGTCTGCCGCCACCACACCCCACTGAGCACTCTTTTTTTGCAATCAGACATGCCATGCTGAAAGAGTTGTTGGATCCATTGCTTATCAGGTTACCCAATCTGATTTCAGGTAGAAATTATGTTACATGGCGAAGAGGCGATATACTCAGTGCAGACGGAAATCTGTTGAGGGGCGTCAATACCCGCTACATTTTGCTGTCAGTGGGGTCAGAGACCCTACATAATTTAACCCGTTTCGCCTGCCACAACAGACTTAACCACGGCGAATGGGTAAAAAATCTAATTGGGAAACAGTCAATTACAGGGTGTTTTATATGAAGCTACGTAGGAAGCGTGTTAAGCCGATTGGCTTAAAAGACGTAACGATCATTGATGATGCCAGGTTACGCAAAGCCATTACTGCAGCGTCGCTCGGCAACGCCATGGAGTGGTTTGATTTTGGGGTTTATGGTTTTGTGGCCTATGCCTTAGGCCAGGTGTTCTTCCCGGGTGCCGATCCGGGCGTGCAAATGATTGCTGCACTGGCAACCTTCTCCGTGCCGTTTTTGATCCGCCCGCTTGGCGGTCTATTCTTTGGTGCGCTGGGCGACAAGTACGGCCGCCAGAAAATCCTCTCTATTACCATTGTGATCATGTCGGTCAGTACCTTCTGTATTGGTCTGATCCCCTCCCATGCCTCGATAGGCATCTGGGCACCGATCCTGCTGTTGCTGTGTAAGATGGCGCAGGGCTTTTCGGTCGGTGGTGAATACACTGGCGCGTCCATTTTCGTCGCCGAGTACTCTCCTGACCGCAAGCGCGGCTTTATGGGCAGCTGGCTGGACTTCGGTTCGATTGCCGGTTTCGTCCTCGGTGCCGGGTTAGTGGTGCTGATCTCTACGGTGATCGGTGAAGCAAAATTCCTTGAGTGGGGCTGGCGTATTCCATTCTTCGTTGCTCTGCCGCTGGGTTTCATCGGGCTTTATCTGCGTAACGCGCTGGAAGAGACCCCGGCGTTCCAGCAGCATGTCGACAAGCTGGAACAGGGTGACCGTGAAGGTCTGGCTGCAGGTCCGCAGGTTTCGTTTAAAGAGATTGCCACCAAACACTGGAAAAGCCTGCTGGCTTGTATCGGTCTGGTGCTCTCCACCAACGTCACCTATTATATGCTGCTGACCTACATGCCGAGCTATCTTTCGCATAACCTGCACTATTCCGAAGACCATGGCGTGCTTATCATTATCGCCATCATGATCGGGATGTTGTTTGTGCAGCCGGTGATGGGGCTGATGAGCGATAAGTTCGGTCGTCGTCCGTTCGTGATCGTCGGCAGTATCGCGCTGCTGGCGCTGGCTATCCCCTGCTTCATGCTGATCAACAGCAACGTGATGGGGCTGATTTTCGCCGGTCTGCTGATCCTCGCGGTGGTGCTGAACTGCTTTACCGGCGTGATGGCTTCCTCGCTGCCAGCGATGTTCCCGACCCATATCCGCTACAGCGCGCTGGCCAGTGCCTTTAACATCTCGATTCTGGTCGCCGGTCTGACGCCAACGCTGGCCGCCTGGCTGGTGGAATATACCGCTAACCTCTACATGCCTGCTTACTACCTGATGATTGTGGCAGTGGTAGGCCTGGTGACCGGTATTATGATGAAAGAAACGGCCAATATGCCGCTGCGTGGCGCGACGCCTGCTGCTTCTGATATCGCGGAAGCAAAAGAGATCCTGCAGGAGCACCACGACAATATCGAAACGAAGATCGACGAGATTAGCGTACAGATCGCTGAGCTGGAAGAGAAGCGTAAGCACCTGATTAATCAGCATCCGCATATCAACGAGTAGCGTTTGCTGTACTGATGCAGGCCCCGGTTATCCGGGGCTTTTTTTTTCTGCAGATCAGGGTTTCGTCCAGTAGGTGCCCGTTTCCGCCACGGGCAGGAACTGGCGGTTCATCTCGTCCAGTGTTTTTTCCGGGTCAAGATCGCTGAACAACTGAGGGTGGAAGGCTTTGGCAAAAATTTCCACGTCAAGCAGGTGCCACGGGCTCATATAGAAGTTGTGCCACACCGCCAGCGCTTTGCCGTTGCGGATAGCTGGCAGCTGTGAAAGCAGCGTTTCCCGCTTCAGCGCCTGAGCAAAGCTCTGTTGTGCCTGCTGAGCGCCAATCTTTGGCCCAAGCTGCAGTTGCTGTACCTGACCCGGCCCCGCCATGCCTGTTGCCAGAAACATGTCCGGATTAGCGGCAATCACCGCTTCCGGGCTCAGCTGTCCGAACACGCTGCCAAAGCGACCGGAGGCAATATTGTTGCCTCCCGCAAAATTCAGCAAATCCGCCAGGTTACCATGCCCGACAGTGGTACAGCACTCTTCCCTGCGGCCGATATGCAGCTGCAGCATCACGCTGGGTCGGGGTGGGTTCGCCTGCTGCAGACGGTCGCGGATCAGGTTCATATGCTGCTGGTAGAAGGTGATAAACCGCTGCGCTTTTCCCTGATCATTCAGCGCTTCACCCAATATTTTCAGGCTCGGCACGGTGTTCTTCAACTGATCCACACGGGTATCGATATAGATCACCGGGATCCCCGCTTCGGTCAACTGCCGCTGAAAGCTGTGATGATTACTTTCCTGTTTGGCATAGACCGGGAGGATCACCAGATCCGGCCGAAGCGCGATCACTTTCTCCACGCTGATCTGCGCATAGTTGGCGTTACCGACGATGGGGATTTTTTTCATCTCCGGGAAAGCCGCACTGTAGCGATCCCAGGTCTGCCGGTCGAGTCGTTGCAGATCGCCAGGCCAGCCCACCACGCGCTTTACCGGATTGCCCTCTTCCACCAGCGCAAGGGTGTAAATCATCCGGCCCTCACCCACCACAATACGCTGCGGGTTGTCAGGGATCTCAACTTTACGCTGCAGAATATCGGTGAGGGTCTTAGCCTGTACCAGGCTGCTGGCCAGCAGCAGTAAAAGAAGCGTCTTTTTCATCTCAGTTCCCCGATCAGAAGTCTACAGCGGCCTGCAGGGTAATCTCACGCGGATCGCCCTCGATCACCCGAAGGTTACCGGCGCTGGATTCGTAATACTCTTTATTAAACAGGTTGTTAATATTGAGCTTCAGCTGGGTGTGTTTGCCGACCAGCTTACTATCCCAGGCAATAAAGGCATCGGCCACGATGTAATCAGGCATGGTGAAGCTGTTTTCCGGATCGCCTGCACGGCTCCCGACATAGCGACCGCCGCCGCCCACCCGCAGCTCACCAGGCAGCCAGGAGAAGCGCATTGTGTGGCTCAGGTAGAGGCTGCCCATATTGGTTGGGGCGTTGACCAGGCGATTGCCGACATTGTCCGGATTAGTGTTGTCCTCAACAATTTCGGTTTTGTCATAGCTGTAGTTGGCAATCAGGTTCCAGTCCTGCGCCAGCTCGCCGTTAATCTCCACCTCCGCTCCGCTGGAGCGCGCTTTCGGGATGTTGCGCGTCACGCCGTTGATAAACACCGACATATCTTCCTCATCGATGCGGTACAGCGCCAGAGTGGCGGAAACGGCGGGCACAACCTGCCATTTCGCGCCAACTTCATAAGTGGTGCCCTTCTCGGTGGAAGCCACGTTGCCATCATCGTCGGTCTGGGTGGAAGGAGTGAACGAGCGGCTGTAGCTGCCGTACAGCGAGAGATCCGACAGCACTTTATAAACCAGCCCCACCTGAGGCAGGAACGCATCACCCCGGTCGTTCAGCGTGGTTTGCGGGTCGATAAACCCGCTGCTGCCGGTCTGGGTGTAGCGCTGGTAGCGACCGCCCAGCACCGCTATCCATCTGTCGTTGAGGTGAATGCTGTCTTTCGCGAACACCGACCGGCTGTAAAGGTTAGTCCGAAGATTACTGATCGAATCACTGTAGGTACTGCTGCCGATCACCGGCTCTTCGCCGTAAACCGGGTCATACATGTTAAAGGTCTTTGAAACCTTGCCCCGATACGAATATGCCTTATAGGTTTCGTCCTGCTCATAGTCGACACCCAGCATCACATCATGCTGCATCCCCCAGATTTCCGGGCTGCCGCCGATATCCCATGACAGGTAAGTGGTCTGGTGGTTAAAGCCGCGATTGGCATCGGCACGGCGGGAAACAATGCCTGTTGTAGTGTCGATTGCGGTGGCACGCACTTCATTACTGTCGTAGCGGCGCTGCATCCAGGCGTAGCTGAAATGGGTATCCCAAGTGTCGTCCAGCGCGTAAGCGTAATTGAAGTTCAGGCGCTTGTTCTTGCCCCAGGCGTGGTTCGCACTGTCGTCCAGACGCTGGTTGTAGGGAATATTAACCGGCTTTTTGTTGATAAAGGCGGTGCCACGGTCGTAAGGCACATCGTATTTGTCTTCAACATAGCTGAGGTTGAAAGAGGCTTTTTCACCAAACCAGCTGAGTGACGGGGCGATCAGCGTATGCTCGTTGACGCCGAAATTGCGCCAGTAATCTTCACGCTGGCGTTCGGCAATCAGGCGGAAGGCGAAGCCATCGCCCAGTGGACCGGTAACGTCAACGGTTCCCGTCCCGCCACCGTAGCTGCTGGAGCTGCCGCTGAGGTGAGTGTTCCACTCATACTGCGGCTTTTTGCTCACCAGGTTAATCACCCCGCCAGGATTGAGGATGCCGTACAGCAGTGAGGCCGATCCTTTCAGCACTTCCACACGATCAATGGTGGAGTCCATCGACAGTCCCTGATTACTGCGCACGCCATCGAGAAAGATCGAGCCGTCAGAGTTAGCCCCAAAACCGCGTTTTACAAAGCCATCTTCCGTGCCGCCCAGCGTGTTGCCCTGAGTCACGCCGCTGACAAACTTCACGGCGTCATTAACGGTTCTAACCTGATAATCCTGCATAACCTGTGGCGTAACCACGCTGATCGACTGCGGCGTTTCGTTACGCGGCGCTGCTGTTTTAGTGGCCGTGGTGGCAGAATCCAGGCTGTAACTGCCGCCCGTGCCGGGTTGTTCGGCGGTCACGGTCAGAGTCTGATCTTTTGCCGTTTCTGCCGCCAGCACAGTGCCGCTGCTGAGCAGCGAGGCAAAAAGAATAAAATGTGTTTTCCCGGAAAGACGATCAGGAGATAAAGGCGATTTCATAAATTAACGCGCAAGTGAAGTTGTTTTTGTGCGCGAATGATAATTAGTTTCATTGGCGTTATCAATTGCATCGCCAGTGTCATTTCGTCACTACTACATTTCCCTCTTGCTGGAACGAAAAATGCCTGCCGACAGCCCCGGAGAGCTGACTGGCAGGCATCTTTTTTTATTTACCGCTTAACCGAACCGTCAGAACTGGTATTTCACGCCCAGATTGCCGGTATAGCCTTCATAGCCCTGGCCGAAGCTGTGTGAATAGGTGGCTTCAGCGTACAGGTTAAGCTGGCTGGTGACTTTGCCGCTGATCCCCGCCCCCGTGCGCCACACGCCTTTACGAACGTCCGGTCGGAGGGTTTCGTCATTCATATCCACGCCCGGCGTGCTGCCCAGCTGCTGGATCACATCCGCTTTGACGTAAGGCTGAACCATTGGCGCATCATAAAACAGACGCAACCCAGCCCGCGCCTGACCGATAAACACGTTCTGGTCTTTCAGCTTCACGCCGCTGGCGTAGGTCTGGCTGATGTTCATATACTGCCCCATCAGCTGCACCTGCGGTTCCAGTTTGACCTGCTCAGCCAGCGTAAAGGGTTTGCCCACTTCCGCCGACAGCAGCGCAGCATAGCTGTCCATTTTGGCATCGGTCAGACTGGTAAACCGGTTACTGTAACGGGTCAGCTGACCAACGGTATCCAGATAGCTACCGTCGTCATTCCAGGTGGTGACGTAGCCGCCAATTCCATAAGCCGTGGTATCCGTTTTCCCCACGTCCACGGAGAGTCCCGGACGTGCGCTACGTCCGTTATCTTTGTTGCTGCTGTGCTGACGGCCCAGCGTTAACATCGGCCCGGCTTTGACGTGCCAGTTATCAGCAAGATCTTTTTTCAACGTATCGCCACCCAGCTGAATAAACGCGGTGTTAACGTCAAAAGCAAAACGTCCGGCAGAGTAACTGTCATGGCGGCCATAAATCCTGCCCCATGCGGCGCGATCGCCCTGCATCGCCCCCAGACGCTCATGGTAGGTGCCTGCTGAAGTGAAGCCATAGGCTGCGTTCAGGTAAGGTGCAATCAGGTAGCCTGCCACCTCAGGTCGCCAGGTTTTGGTATCTGAAGGGGTTTCAGCATCAGGCACAACGGCAGCCTCACCACCTGCGTCCGAGTTATCTCCGTTATCCGGATTAACGGGGTCAACCGGATCGACTGGAGTAACCGGGTCAACCGCTGTATAAGAAGACTGCAGGTACCAGGTGTTACCATTCACCTTGTTCAGGAAGTATTCGTAGTTACCCGCCACCACGCTGTTGTTCTGGGCGAACGTGGCTGACTGGGCATCCCCGGAAACCTGCACCAGCAAGATGCCCGCATCGGTCTGAGCACCCTGGCCATCTTTGTTATTGATGGTGACATGGAAGCTGCCTTCCGCATTGCCCGTCACCAGCACCTTATCCGTTGGAGAAGTGTCATCCCCAAGTTGGGTATTCATGGCAAACGTGCCTGAGCCGGTCAGGTTGCCATCAACGGTTAGGGTACTGAATCCGCCATTGCTGTTGCTGAAAGTGACCAGACCATCCTGCTTCAGGTCCTGAAGGTTAGAATCGCCAGTCATCAGCCAGCGGCTGGTACTGTCGAGCACCAGCTGGCTGACGTTTTGCGTGGCGCCGGTCAGTGACGAGTCATTCGCCAGTGAGAGAGTGAGATTATTGTCGTAGCTGTCTGTAACCACATTACCCAGCAGGGCAACACTGCCATCGGCGGTGGTCTGGAAGTCTGAGTACGTTGTTGTGCCGTCGTCGTTCTCAACGGAGATCGCGCTTAACGCCACGCCATCCCCCCCTTTGATAACAGTGCCGTTTTTCAGGGCCAGATTTAGCACGGCGGCTCTGGTCGTGGCTCCTGATGCCGCATCGCTGGTTAAGCTTACGTTATCCAGCGTGACGTTACTGGCTGTTCCGGCGACAGCAGATGTTGCAAACAACCCTGTGGCATCCAGTCCAGTGGTCGTAAACTGGCTGTTACTGATATTCAGGGTCGAGGAGTCGGTGGCGAGGCCAAAAGATTCTGTTCCCGCCGTGTCAGCCGTAACCCCATCTGCATTGAGGGTTGAAGAGTTCAGCGCATACACGCCACCACTCTTGTCAGAAGATGTTGAGATCGTGCTGTCGGTCAGATTCACCGTGCTGCCAGTATTGGCTACTGCACCATAGGACCCAACGCCTGAGGTTTTAATAGCTGTCCCCGCAGCGCTAATGACTGTGCCACTGTCCGTCGCGATAAGGCCGAACGCATTGTTACCTGTAGTGGTCAGCGTTGATCCTTCCAGGCTGACAGAACCCGTTTTAAACGCAGCAGCACCGAATGCCCCATCCCCTGAGGTGTTCACTGCGGAATTCGTCAGGATCATCACCCCACCGTTCGTAGCCGACACTCCATAGGCATCCTCGCCAGAAGTTGTGATGGAGGAATCCGTCAGTGTCAGTTGGCTGCCAGTTTTACCTGTCTGATTGACCGCTATCGCACCGTAAGCAGTTTTGCCCGAAGTCGTGATGTTCAGGTTGCTCCCTTCAGACACGGTTTCATTATAGAAGCCGAAGCTTCTCGCTCCCATCGTCATCAGAGTACTGTCTTTGACTGTCGCCGTGCCCAACTGGGCAGTGATAGCGTGTGAGCTGTTTCCCTGAGTCTGAAACGTGGCACCGTCCGCGTCCAGAGAAACTCCCTGAGCGGCCAACCAAACCCCATATGCACTAACACCGGTTGTCGTATAGGTGCCACCACGCAGTATGACACTGGCATTATCCTTATTGGCATCAACAGCATGGCTGGCTCCGCCGGTCGTATTCACATCCACGTTGGTCAGCGTCGTGTTGCTGTTAAGCCAGCCACGAACACCGCCAGATACCGAATTGATTGTACTGTCAGTCAATTCCAACGAACTGTTCGTTCCTACCTGGACGGCAGCCACTCCACCCTGGGTCGTGTATACGCTTGAATCGATGGTAACGTTGTTTCCCACCAATGAACTATTGGTCAGTGAAATAGCGCTATCACCGCCGCTGTTCAGCAGAGTGATGCCAACGTCATTTAAAGTGGCAGTGGCGCCATTAGTCAGCGTCATACCGCCAATTGCCGCACTACCGGAAATAACAACACCGTCAGCATTTAACGTGCCACCCGACATTTTAATCCCATAGGCATTCGCTCCGCCTGGCAGAATGTTGACATCGGTGAGCGTCAAATTGGAGTTGGTAGCGGCAATACCATGCGCCTGAGAGGCAACCGTAGTAATAACACCGCCCGTCATCTTCAGGGTCGCGTTATCTGCATAGATGCCTGAAGCAACACTTCCCAGCGTGGACAGTGAGGCATTATTCAGTTCCAGACTGGCCTGGTTAGCGACATAAGCGGCATAGGCTCCATTAGTCATGGTACTGAATCGTAAATTACTGTCGGTAATCAGCAGGCTATTCAGTCCCGACGCATAAAGCGGGAAATCAGTACTCTCTGTACTGCTGTAACCTGAAGTCACCTGCAACGTACTGCCATCATTTACTGTCCAGGGCGAAGCCGCAAAAGTATACAAAGGAAAAAGTGCCAGCGTCAGCAAATTAAGTGTAAACGGCCGTTGAGTAATAGCCATGGTGCATCCTTTCATTAATATCAACGAAAATTAAAACGATAGAGAAAAGAGTCTCTACCTTTCATTGCTGTAAAGTCAGTGAGATATCAGTAACAACAAATGACCTCAAAAGAGAATACCGCGAGAATTCATAGGTAATGTATTGATAACAGAAAGGGACCCGGCCAGATCTTATAAAGGATCGCCCCTGATTCAATTGCTCATTCTTGCGGGGCAATATTAAGTGATCATTCTGTATGAGAAAAGATATTTTTCTGTCAGAACGATTAAATCAAAATATTCCAGACAAAACGTTAGAGGTTCCAGTAACTCAAATTAATTACTTTAACAAAAGAATGCAGAATAATAAGTTAAGTGAGCATGCATTTAAAAATAACGCTTTCTTCATTCCTGAAAAAGGCCAATAATCCCCAGCCAACGACAAAAACATAGAATTTCTTCTATGTCTTTGTCGGGATTTTAAATAAATACACGATGTTATTGGCCTTTATTCGGCGGATTAATGCCGCTTTCAGGCCAGTGTAATCTCGATATTCAGGACGTTCAGCTCCTGCCGCGCCGATTCTGACAGGCGAGGATCGGTGATCACACCATCAAACCGGGTGAGTGGCAGGGCCAGAAAAGTGGCAATTTTGTTGTATTTTGAGCTGTCGGCCAGCAGCACCCGCTTCCGGCTCACTTCGCTGGCGGCTCGCTTCACGGTGATCTTTTCCTCATCCGGCGTAAAAATGCCACGGGCCCCCCAGCAGGACGCGGAGATAAACGCGATGTCTACCGAAAGTCCGCGCAACGCCTGAGCCGCCGCATCGCCGACACAGGATCGATTATCGCGTAACAGGCTTCCGCCAGTGTGTACCATCCGGCATTGGCTGTTCTCGATCAGAAAGTTCGCAATAACAAAGTCGTTAGTGACCACCAGCAAATCATCCCTGACTTCCAGCGCCCGGGCCAGCGCCAGCGTGGTGGTGCCCGCATCCAGATAGATGCAGCTGTTCAGCGGAATATGCCGCGCTGCCGCTGCACCAATCGCCTGCTTCTCCTGGCTGAACATGCTGGTTTTATCGAGATGTGAAGGTTCGCTCGCCAGCCGCTCCGCCGAACGCACGCCGCCGGAAACCAGCATCACCGCATCCTGTTCCTCCAGCTTTTGCAGATCGCGGCGGATGGTCATATGGGAGACGCCCAGACGCTCAGTCAGCTCAGCAATACTCACCACGCCCTTTTCCTGTACCAGCGCTAAAATTTGTTGATGTCGTTCGACCGGGATCATGCTCTCTCCTTGTAGTAGTGGCTGACGAATCGCATCAGTGTAATGGAGCAGCCTTGTTGCCTGCAGCCATTTTTTATCACTCGTGTTAATCCTTGTGAAAAACAGATGCACCCCTGTTAATTAATGTGAGGAATATCACCAAAATGGCCGTTAAAAACGCCTATACTTCACACAACAAAACAAATAATCACTAATTTTAACACGGAGGGCGTATGTCAAACGCAACATCAGTGTCGGTCTGTGTCGTTGGCCTCGGTTCCATGGGGATGGGTGCGGCGCAATCCTGTATTAAAGCCGGGCTGAAAACCTGGGGTGTCGATTTAAACCCGCAGGCGCTGCAAACTTTGCGCGACAGCGGTGCTCAGGCTGCTGAAACCAGTGCTGCCAGCTTCGCGGCTGAACTGGATGCAGTGCTGCTGCTGGTGGTAAATGCCGCGCAGGTGAAGCAGATCCTGTTTGCTGAGAACGGACTGGCGACGCTGCTGAAGCCCGGTACGGCGGTGATGGTGTCCTCTACCATTTCTTCACAGGATGCATTACAGATTGAGCAGCAGCTGGCGGAATACCAGTTGGTGATGCTGGATGCCCCCGTCTCCGGCGGCGCGGCGAAAGCTGCCATCGGTGAGATGACGGTGATGGCCTCAGGCAGTGACCAGGCCTTTGAACTACTGCAGCCGGTGCTGAATGCGGTGGCGGGCAAAGTCTACCGCATCGGTAGCGAAATCGGCCTCGGCTCTACGGTAAAAATCATCCACCAGCTGCTGGCCGGTGTACATATTGCCGCCGGTGCAGAAGCGATAGCGCTGGCTGCCCGGGCCGGGATCCCGCTGGATACCATGTATGACGTGGTGACCAACGCCTCCGGCAACTCCTGGATGTTTGAGAACCGTATGCGCCACGTGGTTGACGGTGACTACTCGCCCAAATCCGCCGTGGATATTTTTGTGAAAGATCTCGGCCTGGTGGCTGATACGGCGAAAGCGCTGCACTTCCCGCTGCCGCTGGCCTCAACCGCCTTCAACATGTTCACCTCCGCCAGCAACGCAGGCTATGGCCGCGAAGACGACAGCGCGGTGATCAAGATTTTCAGCGGCATTACGCTGCCAGCCAGACAGGAGCGTGGATAATGCGCCTGGGAGTGATTGCCGATGATTTTACCGGCGCGACCGACATCGCCAGTTTCCTGGTGCAGAACGGCATGGCTACCGTACAGGTTAACGGCGTGCCACCGGAGCCACTGGCGCTGAATGCTGATGCAATAGTGGTCAGCCTGAAGTCGCGTTCATGCGCGCCGCAAAAGGCGGTGGCTGATTCCATGCATGCGCTGGAATGGCTGCAACAGCAGGGCTGCGAGCGCTTCTATTTTAAATATTGTTCCACCTTCGACAGCACCGTGAAAGGTAACATCGGGCCGGTAACGGACGCACTGCTGGCTGCACTGGGCGAATCGCAAACCATTATTTCCCCCTCTCTGCCGGTCAACGGTCGCACCGTTTATCAGGGTCATCTGTTTGTGATGGATCAGCTGCTGTCCGACTCGGGCATGCGTCACCATCCGGTAACGCCGATGACCGACAGCAATCTGCTGCGGCTGATGGAGGCTCAGGCTGCCGGTAAGGCAGGGCTGGTTGCCAGCCAGACCCTTGATCGGGGCGCTGCCGCCGTGCGCGAAAAAATGGCCGCGCTGGCACAGGAAGGCGTGAGCTATGTGGTGCTGGACGCACTGAATGAACAGCATCTGCTGACCCAGGGCGAAGCAGTCCGCGATCTGAAACTGGTCACCGGTGGTTCCGGGCTGGCTATCGGTCTGGCCCGCCAGTGGGCCAATACCGCGCACAACAGCGAACAGGCACAGGCTGCCGGAGCCCCTGCGGGTGAACGTGCGGTGGTACTTTCAGGCTCCTGCTCTACCATGACCAATCGTCAGGTTGCGCGCTACCGTGACCAGGCTCCGTCACTGGGGATTGACGTGGAACGCGCTCTGCAACAGCGTGAAGTCTATGCCGCCGAACTCTGTGACTGGGTGGCAGAGCACAGCACGGAGAACCTGGCACCGCTGCTGTTCGCCACTTCAGAACCGGAAAAACTTCAGCGTATTCAGCAGAAGTATGGCGCGCAGGAGAGCAGCGAAGCCGTTGAGCAGCTGTTTGCCGCCGTAGTGCGTGATCTGCAGCAGCGCGGCTGGCAGCGTTTTATCGTCGCGGGTGGTGAAACCTCCGGCGTGGTTGCGCAAACCCTTGGCATTGATGCCTTCCATATTGGTCCGGTGATTTCGCCCGGCGTCCCCTGGGTCAGAGCCGTGGCTCAGCCAGTCTCGCTGGCGCTGAAGTCCGGTAACTTTGGTGATGAAAACTTCTTTGCCCGCGCCCAGACGGAGTTTCCGCTATGACTGAACAACAAGCACGTGAAGAGATGGTCCGCCTGGGCGCGTCATTTTTCCAGCGCGGCTATGCCACCGGCTCGGCCGGTAACCTGTCGATGAAGCTCGAAGACGGCACGCTGCTGGCCACGCCCACCGGCTCCTGCCTGGGTGAACTGGTGGCTGAACGTCTGTCGAAAGTGACGCCGGAAGGCGAATGGATTGGCGGTGACAAACCGTCGAAAGAGATCAGCTTCCACCGGGCGATTTACCAGAATAACCCGGCCTGTGGGGCGATTGTGCATCTGCACTGTTTGTACCTCACCGCACTTTCCTGCCTGGAAGGGCTGGATACGCAGAACTGCATCCGCCCCTTCACCCCGTATGTGGTGATGCGCGTCGGTGATGTCCCGGTGGTTCCTTATTATCGTCCGGGAGATGACCGTCTGGGGCAGGATCTTGCCAGGCTGGCTCCGCACTATAAAGCGTTCCTGCTGGCGAACCACGGGCCGGTAGTGGTGGGGGAAACCCTGCGTGAAGCAGCTGATAACACTGAAGAACTGGAAGAGACCGCCCGGCTGATCTTCACCCTAGGCGATCGCCCGATTCGTTATCTGAATGATGACGAAGTGGCTGAATTACGGAGCTGAACATGCCTAAATTTGCTGCCAATCTTTCGACCATGTTTACCGACCTGCCGTTTCTGGCGCGCTTTGATGCCGCCGCTGAGGCTGGTTTTCGCGGCGTGGAGTTTCTTTTCCCTTACGACTACGACGCGGCAGAGCTGAAGCAGGCGCTGGTGCGTAACCATCTTGAGATGGTACTGTTCAATACCGGACCCGGCAATGTCGAAGCCGGTGAATGGGGCGTTTCCGCCATTCCGGGACGGGAAGAAGAAGCCCTGCGGGATATCGACATGGCGCTGGAATATGCCGTGGCGCTGAATTGCCCGCAGGTCCATATCATGGCCGCGACCGTCCCTGAAGGTGCGGATCGCGAGGCATACTGCCGCACCTTTATTGAGAACATCCGCTACGCCGCCGACCGCTTTGCGTCACACGGCATCCGCATTTTGCTGGAAGCGCTGAACCCGAAAACCAAACCGCGTTACCTCTACGCCAGCCAGTATCAGACGCTGGAAATGGTGAAGCGCATCGATCGTCCGGGTGTGTTCACCCAGCTCGATCTGTTCCACGCCTAGCTGGTGGACGGCAACCTCAGCCATCTGATCGGCGATTTTACCGGGCAGTATCAGCATATTCAGATCGCCTCCGCACCGGATCGTCATGAACCGGACAAGGGCGAGATCAACTACCCGTGGCTGTTCGACCCGATCGACCAAAGCGGCTATCAGGGTTGGATCGGCTGCGAATATTTCCCGCGGGCTTCAACTCTGGAAGGTCTGGACTGGTTCACTCCGTATAAATAACAGCAAGTTTTCGTGACTGACGTTGCGCGTTTCTGCGCGCAGCGACGGCTTTCTGCTGCCTGGTTCAGGCGCAGACCGGGGAATGCATTACCTATTATCTTATTGAAAACAGTGAAAAATATAAAACCCCAAGAGGCTGAACTGATGTCTACCGCCCTGCTACTTACCATCGCCGTCGCCAGCGTGCTGATTTTGCTGCTGATGGTCATCAAAGCCAAAATCCACCCTTTCGTTGCTCTGCTGGTGGTCAGCCTGCTGGTAGCGATCGCCACCGGGATCCCGGCCGACAATATTATGAAAGTGATCGTCGCCGGGATGGGCGGCCTGTTGGGATCGATAACGATCATCATCGTGCTGGGGGCCATTTATCCCGCTGATTTACGGCTTCACCAAAGTCGCCCGCGTTTCGCCGCTGAAATACGGCCTGCCAATGGCTGGCGTGATGCTGACCGTCCATGTTGCGCTGCCCACTCATCCGGGTCCGGCTGCGGCTGCCGGTCTGCTGGGTACGGATATTGGCTGGCTGATACTGCTGGGTATTGCCATCTCTATCCCGGTTGGCGTGGTGGGCTACTTTGTGGCTAAGTGGATGAACCTGCGTCAGTACCATCTGTCGCTGAACGTCCTGGAACAGCTACAGCTGGCCAAACCGGAAAACAGCCCGCGAAAAACAGGCATTAAACCGCCTGGCGCATGGCTGATCTCCTCGCTGATTGTGGTGCCAATCCTGCTGATCGTGGTGGGTACGCTGGCCCATACAGCCCTGCCCGAAGGCAATGCTATCCGCCAGTTGCTCACACTGATTGGCACCCCGGCAATTGCTCTGTTGATTGCGCTGGCCCTGTCTGCCTGGCTGCTGGGCCTGCGTCGCGGCCTGACCAAAGACAAGCTGGGCGAGCTGCTGGACCGGGCGATCCCCAGCTCTGCAGGGGTGATTCTGGTAGCGGGTGCGGGCGGTGCGTTTGGTAAAGTACTGGTGGAATCCGGCGTGGGTAAAGCGCTGGCGCTGCGCGCTTCACAGGGCTCGGCTACCGTGGCCATCCTCACCACCAGCGGACTGCTGACACAGGCCGTTACCGGGCTGAGCGATATCCAGCTGGTGCTGGTCACGCTCTCTGCCTGCTTCGGCGGACTGGGACTGTCACATGTGAACGATGCAGGTTTCTGGGTGGTGACCCGCTACCTGGGCTTGTCGGTGGCTGATGGTCTGAAAACCTGGACGGTGCTGACCACGGCGATGGGGGTTACCGGGTTCTTGCTGGTCTGGCTGGTTTCTGCGGTAGTGTGACGCTGTTGAAGGGCCAGTTCGTCTCAGGACGGGCTGGCCTGAGACGCCTGGTCGCCCGCAGCAGCGATCCAGATTTGCAGTCCGAAGGATCCGCCACTGCCTGGTTTCAACTCTCCCAGCACGCCCGCCTGCTCCAGCACACACATGCCGTGCATCAACGCCCACAATGCCACTGATGCCTCTGGTGCCTGCTTTTCCCCATACAATCGGCTCACCTGGCCGGTGACGAACCGCCAGCACTGAAGATGCATTGCATTTTCATCATCACCCTCAGCCGGAGCCGCAAGCGTCAGCGCGAAAACATGCGGACTTTCTCTGGCAAACGCCAGATACGCATCAGAAAGGGCACGTATTGCATCCGCCGGATTTTTGCCGCTGGCCGCCGCTTTCATTGCTGCCAGCATCCGCCTGCGACTCTCTTCGCCGAGGGCGCACTTCAGATCTGCAAGGTTTTGAAAGTAACGGTATAAAGCGTTAGGGGCGAGCCCAAGCTCGCTGGCAATACTGCGGATTGCCAGCGCATCGGGACCTTCTCGTTCTACCTGCAACATCGCTGCAGCAAGGATCGTCTCGCGATCGGTTTTCTTTGGAAATGCCATAGATGCACACTATACACCTTGACGGGAGTGGTGCGGAAAATGTACGTTGTACATCATAAAGGTGAACGCGGTACATTTTGGAGAATATGCCCGTGTCAAAACAAGTGGTAGTGGTAACCGGTGTCTCTTCGGGAATTGGCCTTGCCATAACCGAAGTCCTGCTGGCTAAAGATTTCGTTGTTTTTGGGTCAGTGCGAAGAAAGGAAGATGCTGACAGAATGCGGACAAAGCTGGGCGACAGTTTCATGCCCTTAATGATGGATGTCACTGATGAAATAGCCGTCGCTAAGTGTGCGCAGCAGGTCAGTACATTTTTGCAGGGCAGAACGCTGGCAGGGTTGATCAATAATGCCGGAGCCTGTAAAGCCGGGCCGTTGCTGCATCAACCCGTTGACGAGATCAGGGCACAACTGGAGACCAATCTGCTTGGCCCGGTCATCACCACTCAGGCCTTCGCCCCTTTGCTGGGGGCCGGAACGCCGGTGACAGGCAAACCCGGCCGCGTCATTAACATGAGCTCAGTGGGAGGTCGCTTCAGTGCGCCTTTTTTGGGGGCCTATGCCGCCTCTAAACACGCACTCGAAGGTGCTTCGGAATCATTACGCCGCGAACTGCAGCTGTATGGCATTGAGGTGATCCTGATTGAACCTGGCTTTGTTAATACGCCTATTCTGGATAAAGCCATACAGGAAGATTACAGCCGCTATCGGGAAACGGATTACGGGCCGATCCTCGACCGTTTTGTCAGCTGGTTTATCGGAGAAGGCCGCAAAGGGATGAAGCCTGAAGTGGTTGGCGAAGCCGTATACACGTCCCTGACTCATCAAAATCCTCAGGTCTGCTATACCTTGGTTCAGCAGAAATGGAAGAACTGGACGCTGCCCCGGCTGCTGCCGAAACGCATGGTCGATCGGGCTATTGGAAAGCAACTGGGTTTGATAAAGCGAGATATGTGATCGTATTCGTACCCGCCGCCAATCCTGCTGGTGAACTCCACTGATTGAGACCATATTGTCCTTTCGGGCCATTGAACAGAGTGGCCGTCGGAGTCATGCCATTGCATCACAATGTAATGGCATGTTCTTCAACAGGCCGCGCGCAGGATACAAGGGAATATGAGTTCTATACTACTGAGAATGCCCCGTTGCCGGGGCATTCTTACCAGAGGTGGATCAGAAGCGGTAGTTAGCGGTCACAGAGACGTTACGCGGCTCGCCGTAAACGGTGTTTCTGCCCACGTCGATGTTGTAGGTTTTATCGAACAGGTTGTTCAGGTTAGCCTGAATCGACAACTGTTTGGTCACGTTATAGCGACCGAAAAGATCAACCAGCGCATAGCTGCCCTGCTCTGCATACAGAGTGCTGGCGCCGTCCGGCCCGGCAACGTTATCCCAGGTATGCGTCTGCCAGTTAACTCCACCGCCCACGGTCAGATCCTGCAGCATCGGCAGGCGATAGCTGGTGAACAACTTCAGCGTGGTGCGTGGCTGAGTCGGGTTCAGCGCAGCGTTTTCACCGTCTTTCGCCACATAGCAGGTTGCGCCGAAGGTCATCTGCAGATTGTCAGTGACCGCCCCGTTGACTTCGAACTCAACACCCTTGCTGACCGTGCCATCCTGCTCATAATAGGCGTAGTCGTTGCTGCCCGGCACCAGCGCATAATCCGTAGCACCCAGATGATCCTGCTCGATACGGAACACGGCTAATGAAGCTGTCACACGACTGTTGTTCCAGTCACCTTTGATCCCGGTCTCGTAGCTTTTTCCGGTAACCGGAGAGAGATATGCGCCGCTGGCATTACGATAAGTCTGCGGCTTGAAGATCGAGGTGTGGCTGGCGTAAGCAGAATAGGTATCGTTGATGTCATACACCAGGCCCGCGTAAGGCGTGATGTTGTTCTTCTCCATATTCTGCGTCAGCGTGTTAGCCCGATACTGGGTATAACGCGCACCGAGGATCATATGCAACGGATCGGCCAGTGAAATACGGGTCGCCATATAGGCCGATTTCTGACGGATGGTGTTGTCCTGAGACAACGCCTGGTCGTCCCAGTCCGGTTCCGGATAGTTACCCCAGTTATTAAAATCACCCACATCAGCCGAGGTGAAGCTGGTTGACGAACTTAAATAGCGGTCATGCTGGCGAATGTAAGTCACCCCGGCCATCAACTGGTGCTCACGTCCGAACAGCTCAAACGGCCCGGTGACATAGGAATCAACAGAGTCCTCTTTACGCTTCGCAGTGTTGTAACCGGTGCCGCCTAACAGGTCGTAGCCCGCATAAGGCCCGACGCCAATCCCGGTGGTTTTATCGAAGTATCCGTCGATATACAGCAGCTTACTGTCCATGGTCGCTTCAGTATGGGAGCCGCTGAGGTTGAACTGCCAGCCGTTGCTGAAATCCTGTTTCAGCTTAGCGAAGACTTTCTTAGAATCGCTGTTGTTATAGGCCCAGTCAGGAGAAAGATTGGTACTGCGATCGTAATTGGTTTTACTGCCATCGAGGTAGAAGGTTGGCAGGCCGCCCCAGGTCGCACCCTGAATATTGGTTTCTTCGTAGTCATAGCCCAGCGAGAGGGTCGTGGAGTCGGTCAGATCGGCATCCACCACGCCATAAAGGAATTTTTTCTGGGTATGGTAGTGATCCAGCCAGCTGTCACCATCCTGGTAACCGGCCACCACGCGGCCACGCACATTCCCAGACTCTGTCAGCGGAGCTGAAAGGTCGGCAACATAACGCTGATTATCCCAGCTACCGTAGCTGGCAGAGAGATCGCCTTTAAATTCTTTGCTGTCGGCCTGCTTGCGCACCATATTGATCGAGGCCGCCGGGCTGCCCGCACCGGTCATTAAACCGGTCGCGCCGCGAACCACATCAACCCGATCGTAAATTGCCGTATCAGAAAGGGTATCACCAATGTTCCACTGCGAATCGATCAGCACTGGCACACCATCAATCTGATAGTTATCAATCATAAAGCCGCGAGAGTAGAAGTTACTGCGGTTCGCTCCCGAGTTAAATTCGCTGATCCCTGTGGTGTTTTTCAACACATCGTTCAGGGTGTCGAGTTTCTGATCTTCCATGCGCTGTTTAGTGATGACGCTGATTGACTGAGGCGTATCACGAGCGGTCAGCGCCATTTTGATCGCGGCGCTGGTCACCGGGACGCTGTAGTCCGTGTTTTGCGTGCTGGAAGCCGTGTCAGTCGTGGCATTCACCACCAGGTTCTGTTCTTTTTGAGCGGTGTCCGTGGTGGTGTCAGCAGCAGCGGTCGGCACATGCAATTCTGTGGCGATAACCACGGCCAGCAAAGAGAGTAACGGAGCAGCCATTCTGGCGGAAGAGGAGTGACCAGTACGATTTTCCCGGGAAAGAGAAGGAGCAAAAAACATTATTTACCCTCAAGAGATTTTATTTTTAGATCAGCAGGTTGCAAAGAGAGAACATCTCTTCACATCAAAAAGCGAATGAGAAGTATAATCATTTAGATTGGCAATGCAAAATAAGGTTTTGAACTTTCAGGAAGTACTGTTGTCTCGCAACACCTGATGGCCTGTGAATGGAATTAATGCAATATTTTAAATCGCCTGTTGAATAACAGGCAGTCATTACAATGGGTCATTATCAAATATAAGAGATAATAAACTTAAGAAGAGAGAGAGATAATCATCACCACAGGTGATTGTTTCATCAGGTTTTATCCTGCCAGCGGGAAGCGGCCTGGCGCTTCTCAGTACAGGCTGACCATACCGCTGAGAGCGATCACCGCCCGATTGTGTTTTATCAGCTGATATAAATTTTCTGAGCCGGCCGTTTTCCAGGTGAAAGCACCCGCAGATGTCTTGCTGACAATCAGTAAATCCGCGCGGTGGGGACTGACCAGATTAGCGTACTCCACAGCCTGATAGCGGAGTGCATATTTTTCTTCCAGTAAATCGATTTTCCACTGTATCACGCTGTTTAATTCTTCGGTGATATCTTTCTCCTGCTTTTCCCCCTCGCTCATACCGGCGACTTTTTTCAACAGTGTCGCGAGTTCAACCACTTTGCCATATTCAGCATTTTGCCAGCTGTTAAGATGCGTTTTGTTATAAACCACGTTGTCATAATCGCCGTCAGATTTATTGATCTGATCATAAGCGGCTAACCGCTCTGCGGAAGTAAAGGCTCCGCTGCGATTGTAAGCGATCAGTGAGGCCGTTTTGCGGCACAGCCCGGTAAAAGGGTTTCTGACTGCTTTTCCCCGATAGCTGGCTCTGATGTATTCTGCCGCCTGACTGGCCAGCTCGGCGCGACCAGCGTCAGGAGAGAGCGGCCGGTCAGATAAAAATACCGCATTCACATCCGCGCGGCTGGAGTAGAGGGCAATCAACTGACACAAACTTTGGGTATTATTACTGCCAATGCTGTTAACGGACTGAAGTTTTATTTTCGCTAACAATACCGAATTACGATAATTGTACGAGAGAGAGCCACTCTTTGCTGCTGACTTGCGTAAATCTGCCTGGTGTTCTGCCCGGGAGCGCTTCACAAGGTCATTGATAACATTCACACTATAGGGAGTAGTTTCCATACCTGGGGTAAGAACGCAGCTGTCCGTCATAGCCTTTTCCATCTTCTGTCTGCGGGGCGCCGGAATATTGCTCTGGCAATGGCTTTTTAATATTATCGGATATTCAAACTTATCGGCCCGAAAGACATTTCCTTTAATGTGTACTTATTATCAAATGGGCACGAATATTTCAGTCAACTCTCACCCTGATATTTCTTAATATTTCCCTGGCTTGCTTATTTCCACCGTGGTGACCGAAACGGCGTTGCCCATCCGGCAACGTGGCGTAGCCAAAATGCGTGTACGGCAGAATGCCGCTGAGTGCTAACATTTTATGACGTTATGACCAACATGCCACCATTGAGGAACGCCATGAGTGTGATCAATCCTGAAGGGCTGAAAGCCAGAAGCTATTACAACCATATTAAAATCAGGCCCGGCACGCCGGTCTTTCCCACCGGCCAGGTGGCGTGGAATGAAGACGGCAATGTGGTGGGAACAGGTGATATGAAAAAGCAGGTTGAGCAGGTTTACGCCAATATCGACAGGCTGCTGGCAGGATTAGGGGTAACCCGTGACGCGATTGTCAGAACAACTACCTACGTCACTGACCTCGCGCTGGTGCCGGAAATTCATCCCGTCCGTCAGCGTTTCTTTGCCGGACTTGAGTTACCCGCCAGTACGTTGTTCGAGATCTCTGCGCTGGCCGAGCCGGAGCTGATGCTGGAGATTGATCTGGTGGTGATGATGCCGCTGTGAAGCGGCATTTTATTCTCTGATGTCATCAGCGAGGCGTTTCACCACCCGGCGAAGCGCCTGCCAATCCACTTCAGGCGTCAGATGCCGTCAGTTCGCTGAGATGATGGAAGCGACGATCCATATAGAGTAACGGAGCAGCATTGGCGCGGGGGTGCACCACACCCGTCACTTCGCCGAGGAATATCCCGTGCGAGTGCCAGTCCACAATCTTCGCCAGACGGCAGTCGAAAGAGACCAGCGCCTCCGCACAGACCGGCGAGCCGCTGGCCGAGGTCATCCAGTCACCGCTTTTAAAGCGCTCAGCACGACGTGAAGCACTGCTGAAAATCTCCACCAGCGACACGGCTTCTCTGCTCAGCACGTTGACGCAGAAATGGCCAGTTTGCTGGAGTGTCTCAAACATTGAGGCATTGCGGTTAACGCACACCAGCAGCGTTGGCGGTTCAGCACTGACCGAGGTCACGGCAGTGGCAATCATCCCGCCAGGTTCGTTGTTGCTGCTGGCGGTTATCAGGCAAACTCCCGCAGCGAACAGCCGCATCCCGCCACGGTAAGCATCAGCAATAATTGCTGCTTCATCAGCAAGGGCATTAAAAGGAACGGCAGTTGTTTTAATCGACTCTGTCATGGGCAAACCTGTATGGGTTGTGGCCGTTGCTGGCCTGGTATTATTCAGCAATTACACGCGGACAATGCGGCCTTCAATGGGATGATGCGGATCGACCGGACCAAGGCTGGAACCTTTGCCAGGCGACACAAGCTGATCGCAAAACGCTTCATCTTCGGCGGTCCAGGGGCAATCCAGAGCATCAACCGCATCCTGCCACTGCTCAAACGTACGTGGACCTGCCAGCGTACTGGTCACCAGCGAGTTACGCATCACCCACATCTGCGCCAGATGCGCCGGTTTACGTCCTGTCCGCTCAGCATAAGCAGCCAGTGCGCTCGCCACCTGCAGGGATTCCGGTCGCCATTCGGCTTCCAGCATGCGCGGATCGGCACGCCCTGCCCGGCTGTTGCTGTCTGGCGCCACGTCCTGACGATACTTGCCGGTAAGGATGCCGCGTGCCAGCGGGCTGTAGCAGACAGTGCCTGCACCGAAGTAAGCCGCAGAAGGCAGGATTTCAACTTCCGCCTCGCGGTTGACCAGGTTGTAGAGAGGCTGCGTTGCTACCGGCCCGGCAATTCCCGCTTCACGGGCCAGGCGCACCGTTTCCGCCAGCCGCCACGCTTTAAAATTGGACACGGCAAAGTAACCGATTTTCCCTTCCCGGATTAAATCAGCAAACGCCAGCACCATCTCTTCCAGCGGGGCGTTGAAATCCGCTTTGTGCATATAGAGGATATCGACGTAGTCCGTGCCCAACCGCATCAGAGAGCCGTGCGCAGCTTCCCGGATCCACTTTCGTGACATGCCGCGCTGGTTCGGGCCTTCGCCCATCGGATTCCCCACTTTGGTCGCCAGTACCCAGCGATCGCGCTCTTCAGCAATCGCCCGGCCCACCACATGTTCCGACTCGCCTTTGTTATACATGTCAGCGGTATCAAGGAAATTGACCCCGCAGTCCCGCGCAGCGGCGATAATGCTGCGCGAAGTCGCCTCGTCGGTGGCACCACCGAACATCATAGTGCCCAGGCAGAGCTCTGATACTTTCAGGCCACTGCGACCCATATAACGATATTGCATCTGAAACGTCCTCTGATTGCTGCAGCGGAGCAGACCCGGTGCCTGCCCCTGATTATCCGGCCGATCAGGCTGGAATGACTGCCGTTGAGGCGATCTCCACCAGGAACTCCGGCCGTACCATTTCCAGCTTCACGCAGAAGCGGGCTGGCAGGATCGCCGGGAAGTAGGTCACGTAGATCTCGTTGAATTTATGGTAGTCATCGAGGTTGCGCAGGAAGATCTGGTTCATCACCACGTGATCCATGCTGCTGCCAGCGGATTCCAGCACCACTTTGATGCTGTCGAGAACGCGGCGCGTCTGCACTTCAATATCGCCCGTGCCGACAATGCTGCCATCGACAGGATCGGTGGAAAGCATGCCCGCGACGTAGACGTGGTTGCCTGCTTTCACCCCCCAGTTGAGGTGGTTGAGGCCGGTCGCCGTTTTGCCAATGATCCAACCTTCGGGATTGATTGCCTGATTCATTCTGCTTCTCCAGTGTCGGGCCGTGGCCCATGGTTAATAACTGCTACCGTCCCGACCCCCGCAGGAATGGACGGCCTAAATCGCCCGGTGCGGCTCCCGCCCGGCCCATCATGATCCAGGCGATCAGCGCCACCACAAACGGCATTGCCATCAGCAGCGAAGGCGCAATATCGATGCCCAGATACTGTCCCTGGAACTGCAACGCTTCCAGCAGGCCGAGCACCACGGCGACAATCAGCACTCGCAGAGGCTTCCAGCGCGCAAAGATGGCAATGGCGATGGCTAAGTAGCCGCGTCCGGCGGTCATGTCGTCGACGAAGGTTCCGCCAGAAGCGACAATGCACAGATACGCGCCACCCAGCCCGGCCATCAGGCCGGTAAACAGGGTGGCTCCATAACGAATTCGTAATACGGAATGGCCCGCCGCATCAGCCGCTAAAGCATTCTCACCTGCCGCACGAACCAACAGCCCCAGCCGGGTGAAACGGAACATGAACCACAGCGCGAGGGTGACCAGCACCGCCAGCCAGAACACCGGGCTTTGCGAGAACAGGGCGCGGCCCAATACCGGAATTTCCGAAAGCAGGGGCAGCTTCAGCATCGAGACGGAACGCATTGACCCCGCCGCTGGCGCACCGCTCAGCCAGATCTGACGGATCAACGAAGTTGCGCCGATAGCGAAAAGATTGAAGCCAATGCCCATCACGATCTGGTTAGCCCGCGCCAGCACCGTTCCGGCGGCAAGAACTGCCGCAGCAAGTAAACCGCCCAGCATGCCCGTACCGAGTGCCAGCACCGGGGAACCTGTGACGGCCAGGCCCAACGCTGAAGAAGAGGCACCAAACAGCATCAGCCCTTCCAGCCCGATGGTGAACACCCCAGCCCGTTCTGAAACGCTCTCTCCCAGCGCTGCCAGCAGTACCGGTACGCAAAGCCGCAGTCCACCCGCCAGAAACAGCGCCAGGGTTACAGTGTTGAATTCCATACAGGCCTCCCCTTAACCAGCATCACACCGCTCATCACCGCCAGCAGCAGTATCGGCATCCCGCCCAGCACATTTGCTATCGCCGCCGGAATCGAAAAAGTGCTCTGTAACGCCAGAGCCGCGCTGTTGATGGCGCCAAAATAGAGCGAGACGATCACCGCGCCAAAAGGTTCGAGGCCTGCGAGGAAGGAGACGGCAAGCCCCTCAAATCCCAGCCCCGAAGAGAAACCGTCAATCAGGCGATACTGCACGCCCAGCACTTCAAACGTCCCGGCGAGACCGCCGATCGCACCCGAGATCGCCATGCTGGAAAGCACATTTCTGGTCGCAGACTGCCCCTGAAACTGCACGAAACGCGGGCTCTGGCCGCTGGCCCGCAGCTTGAGGCCGAACGCGCTGTGCTTCAGCATCACCCACACGCCCACCGCAATCAGCAGCGCCAGAAACACGCCGGCATGCAGGCGGGTCCCTTCAATCACCTGATGGAACACGCCTCCAGCGGGAAGCTGGGCAGACATGTTGAAGTTAGAACCAACAGGCCGCATCGGGCCCTGCACCAGATATTTAAGGAACCAGATAGCGATAAAATTCATCATCAGCGTGACGATGATTTCGTCGATGCCGCGCCAGACTTTCAGCACGGCCGGGATCACGCCCCAGATAGCACCGCACAGAGCACCACTGACGATCGCCAGCGGCAGCAGCATCGGGCCAATATCGCCAAAGGTGAGGAACGGCAGCATCGCGCCGATTGCGCCCATCTGCAGCTGGCCTTCACCACCGAGGTTAAACATCCCGCCACGAATAGCCACCAGCGCTCCAAGGGCCACCAGCAGCCGCGGCGTCATAAACACCAGCGTGTCCGATATCGCCCGGCTATTACCAAATGCACCCTCAAAGGCGACGCTCACGGCGGAGTGCAGAGGAACCCCCATCGCGGCGATCAGTACCAGCCCGAGGAGCAGTGATCCGACAAAGGCGCTGAGCGTGACCCACAATGAGCGGAAGCCGCTCAGTTTCACCAGCGCACGACGCAGCGACGCGCCGGTTTCCGCCAGTGGTTTTACAGATTCAGACATGTTCCACCTCTGCTACTTGCGACGGCATGCCGCGACCCGAAGTCATGAGGCTGCCGATCCTGTCGAGGGTCATTTCGTCCCCGCTGACTTCACCGGTGACCCGGCCACCGTTCATCACCACAATGCGGTCCGACATACGGATTAATTCTTCAATGTTGGAGGAGATAATCACCACGGTTGTCCCGGTATCTGCGGCTTCAGCCAGGCGGTTCAGTACTGCCTCAGCCGCTGCCATATCGAGCCCCCGGGTGGGCTGATACACCACGACAATCGATGCCGATTCCGCCATCGCCCGCGCCACCACGATCTTTTGCTGATTGCCGCCAGACAGCGAGCGGGCAGGCGTGCCGTGTGAGTGGGTGCGAATATCCGACTGGGCGATCATCTCTCTGGCGCGTTCCGCAATCGCCGCGTGATCCAGCAGTCCGAGCCGCCGGTATTCGCCCTGCATAATTTTTGGATAGAGCAGGTTGTGAGAAACCGGAAGATCCAGCGAAAGCCCCTCGTGATGGCGATCCTGCGGCACCAGCGCCACGGTAATATCAGCCCCGCTGCGGGTAATTTCACCCGAATCAGGCCGCCGCTGGCCTGCCAGCAGTTCAAAGAATTCGGTCTGACCATTGCCTTCCACACCCGCAACCCCGATCACTTCGCGCCTGCTCAGCACCAGGTTGATATCGTGCAGCCCCGGAGAACCGCTCATTGGACGCAGGTTCACTTCGCTGATGCGCATCTGCTCTTTGCCAGCGCTGCGTGGCGAGCCAGGGCGGGTGCCGCTGGCAACCGCGCGGCCAATAATCATCTCCACCAGCGCGGCTGGCGTACACTCTCTGGTCAGCCCGGTGCCATTGGTTTTGCCACGCCGCAAAATGGTGTAGCGATCGGCGTTGGCAAGCACTTCATCCACGTTGTGGGTCACTACCGCCACCGCCGTACCCTGTTCACAGATGCGCCGTAACGTGTCATACAGCGCGACAATTTCTGTCGGCGTCAGGATGGTCGAAGGCTCATCCAGCAGCAGCACACGGGTGTCATTCACCAGGGCTTTAAGGATCTCTACCCGCTGCTGCAAAGCCAGCGGCAGCTGGCCAACGATGGCATTCGGATCCAGATCGACTCCGTAGGCCTGCATAAACGCCCGGATATCGGCATGACGGCGGAAGGCTTTTTTACGCTCTCCGCGCGCCACCAACGCCAGGTTCTCCGCCACCGTAAACGGCGCCACCAGCTTGAAGTGCTGATGAACCATGCCGATGCCATTAGCGATGGCATCGGCAGGCCTCCGGTGGATGACCTGGCGGCCCGCCATCAGCACGCCGCCTCCGGTAGGTTCATGCACGCCGTAGAGGATATTCATCAATGTCGACTTGCCCGCACCGTTCTCGCCCAGCAGCGCGTGGATCTCCCCCGGATAAAAGGCCAGGCTCACTTTATCAAGCGCGACAAAGCCGTTGGGATAACGCTTCGAAACGTGATCAAGCTCGATAACGGGACTGGACATGATGTTACTCCTCAATCTTGATCTTACCGGCCTTCAGGTCATCGATAACCTTGAACACTTTGGCCTGTACGTCTTTGCCAACGTGGGCAAATGGCGTATGCAGCGACCAGCCGTCAGTGGCTAAGTTTTCCGTGATAATCCGGTTACCCAACTGATGGTCGGCGAAGTGTTTACCGATATCGGCGTAGGATTTATCGAAGTTCATCACCGTTGAGGTCATCACGGAATTCGGGAAGGACTTCGACTGGTCGGTATAAGAGCCGATGGTCAGTACGCCCTCTTCGTCCGCCGCCTGCTGAATGCCCGCATCCGCCGTATCGGCAGAAGGGATCACAAAGTCGGCGCCGCGAGCGATGGCCCCGGTAGCGATCTCTTTGGCACGCGCCACGTCAGTGAATGAGCCAACGTAGGCGGAGTCCACCAGCACTTTGGGATTGACGTATGCCGCCCCTTTCTTGATGAACTGCACGGTACGCTCGGCGGAAGGAATCGGTTCACCGCTGATCACCGCGATATGGCCGGTCTTGCTTGCCGTGGCAGCCAGCGCCCCGAGCACAAAACCGTACTCATCCCAGTCCACCGACCACGCCGAGTAGTTGGCCAGGTTATTGGTGGAGCCTTCGTAGGAGTAGAGCACAAACTGGGTATTCGGGAAGGAAGGAGCCACTTCCTTGATGGCTGCCGAATATCCTGAGGAGTGGGCAATAATCAGCTTCACGCCGTCCGAAGCCAGCTGACGCAGTATCGAAGGAGCCGATTCATAAGTGGTATGTTCGAGATAGCTGGGAGTAAAGCCCTCTTTGGTCGCCATCGCGTTGAAAGCGCCATAACCCGCCATATCCCACGATCCCTGAGTCACGGTCTGGGTGAACAGCGCCGCAACGCGCGGTTTGCTGTCATCTGCGTGAGCCACCGAGGCGCAACCCAGCGCGGCATACACCGCCACAGCCAACATCATTTTCATCTTCATAGCTCAACTCCTGACAATCCGCCTGGCGGGTAAGAGAATTCACAATGAGGCTGAAGTGTTCTCAGCCTGAACGGTACGACAGGTCAACTTTTCACAGATTTCTGGTAAGCACGGGCGTTAGTGTTCACGCCGTTTTGTTCCAGCACTTCCAGCACTTCGGTTCCCACAATGCGGAGGTCGTCGATAAAGTCCGGCACAATCACCGTGACGCCATCAAGCTGCGCCCCTTTGATGATGGCCGCCAGCTTGTTGCCAATCGTCTCAGGGGAGCCGACCAGCGCCGCACGAGTCATTGAGTTACGCTGCTCACCCTGCGAGACAAAACGCTGCGCCATGGTGTTCTGCTTAAAACTTTTATCGCCGGAGTATTCGCGGGTCTGGTTATCCAGCGCGATGGTATCCACGCCGGAGTCATACAGCTCAACACGTTCGTGGGCTTCGGCATCGGTAGCGCCCGGCACGATGGTGAACAGGCCGTAAGTTTTAAAGTCTGGCTTGCCCTGCTGCGCAGCCAGCTCTTTGGCCCGCAGGCCGGTTTTAATGAAATCGTCATGGTCTGACCCCAGCATAAAGCTGCCGGTGCAGTGCTCCATGGTGAACAGGAAGCCACGGTCAGACGCTCCGGCACAGATAATCGGCGGCGGGCTGACCGGTTTTGGGTTCGACATACAGTCGGTCAGCTGATAGTGCCTGCCTTGATGGTCGACGCGATCCTCGGTCCACAGGCGCTTCAGCACGGTCAGCCATTCAGCGGCCAGTTCGTAACGTTCGGCGTGATCCAGATCCATCCACAGGCCCATCTGCCCCTGATCGGAAGGGTTAGATCCCGAGACGATATTCAGCGCGAAACGTCCTCTGGAGATCTGGTCAAGTACCGCCGTCATTTTGGCCACCACGGCCGGGTGGAAGACCATGGTGTGTACCGTGCCCCACACGCCGATGCGGCTGGTGGCTTCCGCCAGACCGGCCATGGTCGTCAGGCTTTCCAGGGTGACGTCCCAGTGACGGGAAGGGCCACCGTAGCCACGCCATTTCGCCATCGACAGCGCAAAGTCGAAGCCTAACTTCTCGGCAAGGATCGTCACTTCTTTGTTGTAGTCGTAAGTGGCAGGCAGCTGAGGGCTGGTGGTGGAGGTGATCCAGCCACCATTGCCTACAGGAAGAAAAACGCCAAACTCAGTGCATTTGTCGGTACTGCTCATAGAGGACTCCTCAGGGAATGCGCCGGAGCATGGATGCCCGCCATAAAGTCGCGCGTAATCTGGTTAAACAAACTGGTTTCAGTTTCCGAGAAGCTGTGGCCGCCCTGCGGCACGATGTGCAGCTCAGCGCCGGGGATGGCGCTTGCCAGCAGCCGCGACTGGTAAGGCGGCGTCAGAATGTCATCCTTCGCACAGGTCACCAGAGTTGGGATGCTGATCAGCGGCAGAGCTGCGGTAGCATCGTGCGCCATGATCGCGTCGATGCGGCTGAGAACCACCTCCCGCTCGGGAAACTTCGTAGCTGAGGCGAGCAGCTCAGGCGACAGCGCTTCAGCATTCGCCCGGACATGCTCGGGCGGATAAAGAAACAGCGCACTGCCATGGACGTACTCTTCGAGCGTGCTGCCAACTAACAGCGCGCGGCGCATGCGGAAACACCAGTTGAAATGCATATCTGATTTTGCCCAGCTTGCGTAAAGCACCATGCCTGCCAGCAACTCAGGATCCCGTGCCGCCAGGACCTGACCAATGGCACCGCCGGTGGAATGGCCAATCAGCACCGGTTTTACCAGCTGTAACTCTTCAATCAGCGCGTGCAGGTCATCCACCAAAGTCTCGATGCTGTAAGGCCCGGCAGGGTGATCCGAAGTACCGGAACCACGCTGGTCATAGGTCACCACGGTGAAATCACTGGCAAAAATGTCCACTTGGGGCTTCCAGTAAGCGGCCGTGCCGCCCAGCCCGGAAACAAAAATGATTGCCGGACCCGTTCCCTGAATCTCGTAATGGGTCCGTATTCCATTCGTCATGATGCTCGGCATCTCTTTACCCTCGTTGGATTCTTACCTGACCACGTCAGGGGGTTTTGTTCGCGATGACTAATAAGTACCACGCTGCCCGCGAACCCCAGTAATACCGAATGCAGCACGCCGCGTTGCCGGTTTAAGAACACCAGACGCCAGAAAAAACCGTTTTAAATAAGTCATTTAAATAGAACGATTCTTGCCAGGAGAATAAGAAAAACTTATCAGGTGTCAGTCAAAGGCCCGGCAGACATGCTTAAGAAACTGGTGGGCAGCAAAAGAGAGCGTGCGGTCGCGATGCACGCAAATTTCAATATTGGCAGACTGCAATGCGTCATTCTCAATGGGGATCGCGCGCAGGAGATCCTGTTCAATCTCTTTTTTCGCTATCAGCGAAGGCCCGATGGTCAGCGTACGTCCGGCAATCGCCATCGCTCTGGTCAGCTCAAGGTTGTTGGTGTTCACAATGGACTGCGGGCTGAGATGCAGGCTACGGGCGACCTTATCGAAGGTCTGCCGCCTGCCGAAACTGGAAACGGGAAGCGCAACCGGGTACGAGCAGATCTCTTCCAGCGTAAGGGAGTGATGCTCCGCCAGAGGATGCTTTGGTGACACCAGGCACTGAATCGGTGCAGGACAGCGCCGTACCACCTCAATGCCGGGACGATCGCCCATGTTAAAGACGATGCCAATATCTATTTCGTCGCGAATAATCGCTTCAATGGTGCGGTCCGAGGATTCACTGTTAATCGAGAACTGGATAGCAGGGTAATTTTCATTAAATTCAGTCATGATGCGTGGCAGGATCGCCTGCACTACCGCCTCAATCACCCAGATTTTGACCTCGCCTTCGCGCAGCCCTTTTAAATTTTTTATCGATTCGTGAATACGATCCAAATCCCGGACCATTTTGCGGGTAAACCGCTCCAGCAACATTCCGGCTGGCGTCAGGCGGATCCCCTTATTGGTGCGCTCCAGCAGCATCACGCCCATGCTGTGCTCTAATAATGAGATCTGGCGGCTGATGGCGGAGGGGGCAACATGCAGACGATCGGCGGCGCGACGGATCGATCCGGTTTCCGCTACTTCGTTGAAATATTTATAGGTATTTAAATTCACTGGTGACCTCAACTGCCTGAACATCGCCCAATCTGATGCGGTTGATGATGCAAGTTTGGGACCAGGCGGGCGTTGAGGCTGTTGCCTTTTGGGCAGCACATTTTTCGTGAATCGTTCCGGTTTTTAACTCCCCCTGCAGGCACCCTGCCCGCAAGAAAGCGCTCTCCTTAAATGGAATTATCATTCCGTAAAATATTAAAAATGAAAAAATAAAATAGCAAAAAAATAAAAAATATTTTATTTTTAGTCTTATTTTTTTAAGGTTTTTTGTGAGCTATTTCTCATTACACACAAAAATTATTTTTAATCAACAGATTAAAATAAACAAAAATCGGGGTTGAATGAAGATTCCTGTTCCAGGATTACAATTAAACGGAATTAAACAATCGCAATGTGATTGATGTGGAATTTTCATTTCAATTGCAGTGCTATCTTCTGATGCCATATCACCCGGTGAGTACCTCATTGGGTTATGTACCAACCTGCCTGTAACGGATAATTCAATAAAAGGGTAAATTATGTCTTTGCTGATGAATCTGAACCCACAACAAAGAAAACGATTACACCAGATTGCCTTAGTCGCTACGTTTGGTGGTTTGCTGTTTGGTTATGACACCGGGGTCATCAATGGCGCTTTCTCTTCTCTGAAAACAGATATGGCCCTGACACCGACTTCCGAAGGTCTGGTGATGGGCGTGCTGCTGATCGGTGCCGCCATTGGCAGCGTCTGTGGCGGAAAACTGGCTGACTTCTTCGGCCGGAGAAAATATTTACTCTGCCTCTCATTTGTTTTCTTCTTCGGCGCGCTCTGTTCCGCACTCGCCCCCAACATCGCCAGCCTGCTGATTGCCCAATTCCTGCTGGGTTATGCTGTGGGAGGGGCATCGGTCACTGCGCCCACCTTCATTTCTGAAGTCGCCCCCACAGAAATGCGCGGCAAACTGACCGGGCTGAATGAAGTGGCCATTGTTATTGGTCAGCTGGCCGCCTTCACGGTGAATGCGGCGATTGGTTCCCTGTGGGGACATCTCCCGGAAGTCTGGCGCTATATGCTGCTCGTGCAGGCTATCCCGTCAATTTTTCTGCTGGTCGGGATGTGGCGATCGCCAGAAAGCCCGCGCTGGTTGATCAGTAAAAATCGCCGCGAAGAAGCGCTGGTGATTTTAAAACAGATCCGTCCTGAACAGCGTGCCATTAAAGAGTATGAAGACATCATCATGCTGATGGACATTGAAAAGGAGAACAAGCTGCACGCTAAAGGTGCCTTCCACATTATTTTCAATACGCCGTGGATCCTGAAATTGCTGCTGGTCGGGATTGCCTGGGCCGCGATCCAGCAGACTTCCGGGGTTAACGTAATCATGTATTACGGTACGGAGATCCTGAAAAGTGCCGGGTTCTCTGAAAGAACCTCGTTGATCTGTAACGTGCTCAATGGGGTGTTCTCGGTGGGTGGCATGCTGTTTGGCGTACTGTATCTGGTCGATCGTTTTAAAAGGAAAACGCTGATCGTTAATGGCTTTGCCATTATGGCAACGCTGCACCTGCTGATTGCCGTAGCAGACTACACGATGACCGGCGATATCAAGGCGACGGTGATCTGGCTGCTGGGCGCACTGTTTGTCGGCGTGATGCAGGGCACGATTGGTTTCCTGACCTGGGTCGTGCTGGCTGAACTCTTCCCGCTAAAAATCCGTGGCCTGTCGATGGGTATTTCGGTGTTCTTTATGTGGATTATGAACGCGGTTGTCAGCTACCTCTTCCCAGTTATGCAGGCGAAACTGGGGCTGGGTCCGGTGTTCCTGATATTTGCCGCCATCAACTACCTTGCGATCCTCTTCGTGATTAAAGCCCTGCCGGAAACCTCGAATAAATCGCTGGAACAGCTGGAAGCAGAGTTGTCGGCAGGCAGTGAAGAACATGCTGTGTTGGAAGCAATAAAAGGAGAAAGGTAATGCTCGATACGATCACCGTTGAGAATCTGCATCTCGGCTGCCATGCAAAAAATAAGGCCGAGGTTTTAGCCATGGTGGGGAAAGAGTGCCTGTTCAAAGGGTATGTCAGCCAGGACTGCGTCAGCTTTCTGAATGAAAGAGAGCGCCAGGTCTCCACCTTCCTCGGCAACGGCATTACCCTGCCGCATCTCCCCAAATCGGAAAAGCAGATCATCCTCAGAACCGGCGTGGAGATTTTTCAGTTTCCTGATGGAGTGATCTGGGACAGAAGCAACGTCATGTTTATTGCCATCGGCGTGATTGCCAAAGAGAAAGAACATATTGATGTGCTGAAAGATATCGCATCTATTTTTAGCGATGAGGTTATTTCCAACGCGCTCTCACTGATTACCAGCAAGACGGACTTTCTGCGGATTTTGAATCGCAAATAGCAGGGACAAGCCCCATAGTATCCGGATTTGGCTATGGGGCTGATGGTCGAAAATCGTCACAAAGCCTGAGCGCAAGCCCAGGCCGAGCTCCACGCCCACTGGAAGTTATAGCCACCCAGCCAGCCCGTGACATCTGCCACTTCGCCGATAAAATAGAGGCCCGGCACATCCCGCGCTTCCATCGTTTTCGAGGACAGGAGGCTGGTGTCCACGCCGCCGAGCGTCACTTCCGCCGTGCGGTATCCTTCGGTACCGTTCGGCTGTACGCGCCAGTTGTGCAGCGACTCCACCAGCTCACTTTGCTGGCGGCTGTTAAGCTGTTTCAACGTGTATTCTGGAACGTTGCCCAGTAGTTGCAGGCATTCAACCAGGCGACGTGGCAGCACTTTTGCCAGGGTGTTTTTCAGGCTCTGGTTCGGGTGCGCTTCACGCTCTTCATTAATAAAGGCATCCAGTTCACGCTCTGGCGACAGATTGATGGTGACAAACTCGCCGGGCTGCCAGTAGCTGGAAAGTTGTAACACTGCCGGGCCGGACAGGCCGCGATGGGTAAACAGCAGCGCTTCTTTAAATACCGTGCCATCTTCCGCCGTCATGACTGAAGGTACCGCCACGCCGGAAAGCGTCTGCAGCTGCTCCAGCAACGGTTTATGCAGCGTGAAAGGCACCAGTCCGGCGCGGGTCGGGAACACCTTCAGGCCAAACTGTTCCGCGATCTTATAGCCAAACGGCGAGGCACCCAGACCTGGCATTGAGAGGCCGCCTGATGCAATAACCAGCTTTTCCGCCTGCACCGTGCTGCCGTTCAGTTCCAGCGTATACCCTGCATCATCACGCGCCACATTCAGTACTTCACTGCGCAGACGCAGCGCGACGTTCCCGGCCTCGCACTCTTTCAGCAGCAAATCGACAATCTGCTGCGCCGAGTCGTCACAGAACAGCTGGCCCAGCGTCTTCTCATGCCAGGCAATGCCGTGACGGTTAACCAGATCGATAAAGTCCCACTGGGTATAGCGTGCCAGCGCGGATTTGCAGAAATGGGGATTGTGCGAAAGATAGGCCGCCGGTTCGGTGTAAAGGTTAGTGAAGTTGCAGCGGCCACCGCCAGACATCAGAATTTTTCGCCCGGCTTTTTTGCCGTTATCAAGCAACAGCACGCGCTTGCCCCGCTGCCCCGCCTGGGCGGCACAGAACAGGCCAGCCGCACCGGCGCCAATAATGATAACGTCAAATTTCCCCACAACTCGCTCCGCGCCACTGCTCAAAAACGGTGATTGTAATGTTCAGGGCGCGGGGATACCAGAGTCACAAAAGTGTCACAGCAGAAACATTTTACAGCACGATGATTTATAAGCATTTTAAGGGGGTAAATTCGATTTACTGACACATTAATGTCAAAAAAAGTCTATATTTCACTTTCCCCTGAGACAGGTTCTCGCGGATAATGCGCCGCGTTCATGTCCTCCAAAAAATGGCGTAACGCTTATGCTACATCTGTTTGCTGGTCTTGATTACCATACCGGCCTGTTACTCGTCCTCGCCCTGCTCTTTGTTTTGTTCTACGAAGCCATCAACGGCTTCCACGACACGGCAAACGCGGTGGCTACAGTGATTTATACCCGAGCAATGCGATCGCAACTGGCGGTGGTGATGGCCGGGGTATTTAACTTCTTTGGTGTACTGCTGGGCGGGCTGAGCGTTGCTTACGCTATCGTTCATTTGCTACCCACCGATCTGTTGCTCAATGTCGGATCGGCTCACGGGCTGGCCATGGTCTTTTCCATGCTGCTGGCGGCGATTATCTGGAATCTTGGCACCTGGTACTTCGGTCTGCCAGCCTCCAGCTCTCATACCCTCATCGGGGCCATCATCGGCATTGGCCTGACCAACGCGCTGATCACCGGAACCTCGGTCGTCGACGCGCTGAATATACCGAAAATGATCGGCATCTTTATGTCGCTGGTGATCTCACCCATTGTTGGCCTGGTGCTGGCTGGCGGGCTGGTATTTATCCTGCGCCGCTACTGGAGCGGCAACAAGAAGCGTCGCCGTATTCATATGACGCCTGCGGAACGTGAAAAGATTGATGGCAAGAAGAAGCCGCCATTCTGGACCCGGATCGCGCTGATTGTTTCCGCTATCGGCGTGAGCTACTCACACGGTGCGAACGACGGTCAGAAAGGCATTGGCCTGATCATGCTGGTGTTGATTGGCGTGGCACCGGCTGGCTTCGTAGTGAACATGAATGCCTCCGGCTACGATATCGCCCGCACCCGCGATGCCGTCAACCATCTGGAGCAGTATTATCAGCAGCATGCTGATTCGCTGACTCACATCATCCAGATGGCTCCGCCGGTGGTTCCCACCCCGGAAGAAAGTGCCGGTGGCCCACATGAGTTCCATTGCGATGCAGCCCGGGCGCTGCCTGCTATTCAGCATGCCCAGAGCCTGCTGAATAACAACCTGCAAAGCTACGATGCACTGAGCGTTGAACAGCGCAGCCAGCTGCGTCGTCTGATGATGTGCATCTCCGATACCGCCGACAAAGCGGCCAAACTGCCGGAAACCTCCAGTGAAGATCAGCGCTACCTCAACAAGCTGAAAAGCGATCTGTTGAATACCGTTGAGTACGCGCCGGTATGGATTATCGTCGCGGTGGCCCTGGCGCTGTCGCTGGGTACCATGGTTGGCTGGCGTCGTGTTGCCACCACTATCGGTGAGAAAATCGGTAAGAAAGGCATGACCTACGCTCAGGGGATGTCGGCACAGATGACCGCAGCCGTCTCTATCGGCGTGGCCAGCTATACCGGTATGCCGGTCTCCACCACTCATGTCCTGTCATCCTCCGTCGCCGGAACGATGCTGGTCGATGGCGGTGGCGTTCAGGGTAAGACGATCAAAAATATCCTGCTGGCGTGGGTGTTCACCCTGCCGGTGTCGATTGTCCTGTCCGGTGCGCTTTACTGGATTGCCCTGAAGTTCGTTTAACGTTCTCAGCGGCGAAAACAGAAAAGGGTGGGACTGGTTCCCACCTTTTTTTTCATCGATCAGTGCCAGAGAAACAGGCCCACCAGGCTGATAATCACCAGTCCGCACAGCGCGCTGGTCAGGATAAACTGACCGCGAACCCGCTCGCAGCGGCGAATAAATTCATCGTCATGATGATCGCGATAGCGCTGTGACCAGATATAGCGAACCAGCCGCACCTGCTTGCCCGGCTGTCCATGAGAGGTGAAGAATCCTGCGCCATCCACGTACTGATACAGCAAAGGGTCGCACCCGCGAAGCACCACTAACAGCGCGCGCAAAGAGGAAAAGTAGCGCGCTATATTCACCACACAAACTACACACAGAGCCCAAAATAGCGCGATGGTGCTGATCATGATCCCCTCCCGGCAATCCATCAAAAGGGAGTGTTCAGCAGGGAAAGCCGGACAAGCCCCACGATGACTAGCCAATCACTTCATTGAACCAAACAGAATTGTAGTTGTAACCGCAGAGCGAGCGTTATTAGCGCATAACAAGCCGTTAATATCAGTGTAGGAGATTTGC
This sequence comes from Erwinia sp. 009765445, assembly GCF_058137865.1. Classification (NCBI taxonomy): domain Bacteria; kingdom Pseudomonadati; phylum Pseudomonadota; class Gammaproteobacteria; order Enterobacterales; family Erwiniaceae; genus Erwinia; species Erwinia sp. 009765445. Next base: position 25,344 of record NZ_JBYUWC010000008.1, on the reverse strand, counting down.
TTAAAATTTTTCCAGCGATGTTTTTCGCTTCGGCAGGAAAGAGAGAAAAATTCATTTTGATCCCGCTCGCAAAGGCCGCGCACGGCATACTCATCTGTTAACAATCAGGGCTATACTGAGGGAGATAAGATAAGCGCCAGCAAAATAAATGCCGGGCGCGCGTCGCGAAATCCCACATCGTAAACATTACAACGGATTTCAATGTGTTAAGATGCCACAAAGACAATTTTGTCTTGCGGATACGCAGCCGCAACGAATGGAAGGAGTATCGTTATGTCTTACAAACACATTCTGATCGCAGTCGACCTTTCGCCGGAGAGTAAACTGCTGGTCGACAAAGCGGTTTCCATGGCCCGTCCCTACGATGCCAAAATTTCCCTGATCCACGTTGATGTGAACTATTCCGACCTCTATACCGGATTGATCGACGTAAACCTGGGCGATATGCAAAAACGCATTTCCGAAGAGACCCACACGGCTCTGACCGATCTCTCCAACAGCGCAGGCTACCCGGTTTCCGAAACCCTGAGCGGCAGCGGCGATCTGGGCCAGGTGCTGGTTGATGCGATTAAAAAATACGACGTGGACCTGGTGGTTTGTGGCCACCATCAGGACTTCTGGAGCAAGCTGATGTCTTCAGCCCGCCAGCTGATTAATACCGTGCATATCGATATGCTGATTGTGCCGCTGCGCGACGAGGAAGACGAGTAGTTGCGTAATAAGGGCGGAATCAATTCCGCCCTTTCAGCTGAGAGGGCATGCCTTTCACGAAGAAACAGGATTCATTCACCCACCAGCGGCGGGTAGATATCAAAACGGTGGCTTTTGGTCACCACCGCAGACTGCGTTGCCACACCGGCCAGCGGCGGTGCGTAGTCCGGACGCTTCACCACCACCCGTTTCTTCGCCAGTCTGCGTGCCGGTGCCAGCAAACCGTCCGCATCATCATCCGCGCCCACCAGCGTCTGGAATACCCGCATCTCCTTCTTCACCAGCGCGCTCTTCTGCTTGTGGGGATACATTGGATCGAGATACACCACGTCCGGCTTTTCGCTGATTTCACTCAGTGCCGCCAGGCTGGAAGCGTGGATCAGCGTCAGCCGCTCGCGCAGCCAGCCGCCAATTTCCGCACTCTGATAACCGCGCTGCAGGCCATCGTCGAGCAGAGCCGCCACCACCGGATGACGCTCCAGCATCTGCACCCGGCAGCCCAGTGAGGCGAGCACAAACGCATCCCGTCCCAGCCCTGCCGTAGCATCAACCACCGCCGGCAGATAGCTGCCCTTGACGCCCACCGCTTTTGCCACCGCTTCTCCCCTGCCGCCGCCGAATCGACGACGGTGAGCCATGGTACCCTCAACAAAATCGACAAAGATGCCGCCCAGCTTCGGCTCATCCCGCTTGCGCAGCTCCAGATGGGTTGGCGTCATCACTAACGCCATTATCGCCCCGTCATCGTGCTCCAGCTGCCAGCGTGCGGCCAAAACAGATAAGGCGCCGTATCCGGCGCCCGATTCATCAATTAAAGCAATCTTCACTACGCCTGTTCCTGAATTCCATAATGATCCAGCATGGCGTCCAGCTGTGGTTCACGGCCGCGAAAGCGTTTGAACAGCGCCATTGGCTCTTCCGAACCGCCACGGGTCAGGATGTTATCCAGGAAAGACTGGCCGGTTTCACGGTTGAAGATCCCTTCTTCTTCGAAACGAGAATAAGCATCAGCTGCCAGCACGTCAGCCCACAGATAGCTGTAGTAACCCGCCGCGTAGCCACCGGCAAAGATATGGCTGAAGGCGTGTGGGAAGCGGCCCCATGACGGGCTTGGCACCACGGCCACCAGCTTTTTAATCTCTTTCAGCATCTCAAGGATCTGCGCACCTTTCGCCGGGTCAAACTCGGCGTGCAGGCGGAAGTCGAACAGGCCGAACTCCAGCTGACGCAGGATAAACAGCGCCGCCTGGTAGTTTTTCGCCGCCAGCATTCTATCCAGCAGCTCCTGCGGCAGCGGCTCACCGGTTTCATAATGGCCGGAGATAAACGCCAGCGCTTCCGGCTCCCAGCACCAGTTTTCCATAAACTGGCTCGGCAGTTCGACCGCATCCCATGGCACACCGCTGATGCCGGATACGCCCGGAGTTTCGATGCGGGTCAGCATATGATGCAGGCCGTGGCCGAATTCATGGAACAGCGTAGTCACCTCGTCGTGGGTGAACAGTGCAGGTTTGCCCGCCAGCGGACGGTTGAAGTTACAGGTCAGGTAAGCAACCGGCTTCTGCAGCGTTCCATCGGCTTTACGCATCTGGCCCACGCAGTCATCCATCCAGGCTCCGCCACGCTTGTGCTCACGTGCGTACAGATCCAGGTAGAAGCTGCCGCGCAGTTCGCCGCTCTCGTCGAACAGGTCAAAGAAGCGGACGTCAGGATGGTAAACATCCACATCTTTACGCTCTTTTGCGGTGATACCATAAATGCGTTTCACCACTTCAAACAGGCCGCTAACCGCACGCTCTTCCGGGAAGTAAGGACGCAGCTGTTCGTCGCTGATGGCATACAGATGCTGCTTCTGTTTTTCGCCGTAATAAGTCAGATCCCACGGATTCAGCTCGTCAATGCCGTGCTCTTTCTTCGCGAAGGCACGCAGCTGCTCCAGCTCTTCCTCAGCCTGGGGACGAGCGCGTTTCGCCAGGTCGGTCAGGAAGTCAGTGACCTGAGCCGGATTCTCGGCCATTTTGGTCGCCAGTGATTTATCCGCGTAAGAGTCGAAGCCCAGCAGTTGAGCCAGCTCATGACGCAGCGCCAGCTCTTCAGCCATCACTTCGCTGTTGTCCCACTTACCGGCATTCGGTCCCTGATCGGAAGCGCGGGTTGAATAGGCACGATACAACTCTTCGCGCAGGGCCTGGTTGTCGCAGTAGGTCATCACCGGCAGATAGCTTGGGATATCCAGCGTCAGCAGCCAGCCCTGCTGTTCTTTCGCTTCAGCCTGAGCTTTAGCCGCGCCCAGCGCACTTTCCGACATTCCGGACAGTTCACTCTCTTCAGTAATCAGCTTGCTCCAGCCCATGGTGGCGTCGAGCACGTTGTTGCTGTATTTCGAACCCAGTTCGGACAGGCGTGCGGCAATCTCACCGTAGCGCTTCTGCTTCTCTTTCGACAGGCCAATACCGGACAGTTCGAAGTCACGCAGCGAGTTATCGACCGCTTTCTTCTGTGGGGCACTAAGCCCTTCGTAGCTGTGCTCTTTCAGGTTGCGATAAGCCTGATACAGACCTTCATGCTGACCAACCCAGGTGCTGTACTCGGACAGCAGCGGCAGCGTCTGCTCATAGGCTTCACGCAGCTCCGGGCTGTTTTTCACCGAATTCAGGTGGCTGACCGGGGAGAACAGACGCCCCAGACGATCGTCCACTTCCGCCAGCGGCTGAACCAGATTCTCCCACGTGTAAGGCGTGCCCTGGGCCACGGCTTTTTCCACCGCCGCACGGCAATCATTCAGAGCCTGAGTCACAGCTGGCACAACGTGCTCTGGTTTGATAGCGGAGAAAGGAGGAAGCGTGAAAGATGTGAGTAGCGGATTGGTCATAGCGCAGTCCTTGTTCATGATATGTTTGAAGCGCGGTTTAACACGCGATTAAGCTAACATGAGGCTAAGTGTAGTGAAAATCAAGGCGGGGCAGAGACAGCCGCCTGCCGCACTAATCTATTTGCCTGTAAAGCGGGCTGGTAGCATACTTTTGCCGCCAGCTTGCTGGTACTTTTGGTCATAAAACAGGGAGCGTCCTACCATGTGGTATCTTTTAGCCGCATCGTTATTCTTATTACCTTTTCATCTGCGGGCCTCACTGGGCCTGCTGGCGATTTCGGTGGTGTTCGCAGTTGTTAACCACACTCTGCAACCGCTGGGGATTATTGCTCTGGCACTGATGGCGGTGGTCGCCATTTACTGTGGCAGGCAGAAAGATCAGTCCGCGTTTGCCCTGCCGGGAGAAATCCTTCTGGTGGCCAGTGCGGCCGCGCTGATGCTGCATCTGATCCCGGGCTTTAACAATCAGCTGATTGTTTCCGGCGTGCAGGCCGGGCCGGAGAGCGCGCCTTTCTCTTTCTGGTACAACTTCGATAAGTCGCTGATCCCGTTCGTGCTACTGGGCTGCATGCCTACGTTGCTGAAGCGCCCTGCCGAACCGCCAGCCAATAAGCTGTGGTGGCTGGTGTTGCTGCTGGCGATGCCGATCCTGCTGCTGGTTGCCACGCTGGCTGGCGGACTGCGCGTTGAGCTGCATCAGCCCGAGTGGCTGGGTTCGTTTATGCTGGCTAACCTGTTCTTTGTTTCACTGGCGGAAGAGGCGCTGTTTCGCGGCTATATCCAGCAGCGGCTGAGCCAGCTGGCGGGAAATACCTGGGGACTGGTAATTGCGGCGGCGGTATTCGGTCTGGCGCATTCTGCTGGCGGGCCGCTGCTGGTGTTCTTCGCAGCCCTGACCGGTGTGATCTACGGCCTGGCGTGGCTGTGGAGCGGGCGGATCTGGGTCTCCACGCTGGTACATTTCGGCTTTAATATGCTTCATTTGCTGTTTTTCACCTATCCGGTCTGGCAGCACCAGCCAGGATAACAGAGCAATTTCCCCTGCGGACGGTTATACTGTCCGCAACCTGTGCCGCTCAGGCGGTACAATCGCTTTAACACCGGAAAGATCCCACGACATGCTGAGTTATCGCCACAGTTTTCATGCCGGCAACCACGCCGACGTTCTCAAACACACCGTTCAGAGCCTGATCATCGATGCGCTTAACGAGAAAGAGAAGCCTTTCCTGTACCTCGACACCCATGCCGGTGCCGGGCGCTATCAGCTGAGCGGCGAGCACGCCGAACGCACGGGTGAGTATCTGGAAGGGATTGCCCGCATCTGGCAGCAGGACGATTTGCCAGAAGAGTTGGCCAGCTATATTTCCTGCATTAAGGCGCTGAACCCGAACGGCAAGCTGCGCTACTACCCGGGTTCACCGCTGATCGCCCGTCACCTGCTGCGCGCTGATGACAAACTCAGCCTGACCGAGCTGCATCCGAGCGACTATCCGCTGCTGCGTAATGAGTTCCAGAAAGATGAACGTGCCCGCACTGAACGCGCCGATGGTTACCAGCAGCTGAAGTCCAAACTGCCGCCTCCTTCCCGTCGTGGCCTGATCCTTATCGACCCACCATATGAAATCAAAACCGACTATCAGGCGGTGGTGAAAGGGATTCAGGAAGGTTACAAGCGCTTTGGTACCGGCGTTTATGCGCTGTGGTATCCGGTGGTGCTGCGTCAGCAAATCAAGCGTATGTTCTCCGAGCTGGAAGCGACCGGCATCCGCCGTATTCTGCAGATTGAACTGGCGGTGCGCCCGGACAGCGATCAGCGAGGGATGACCGCTTCCGGCATGGTGGTGATCAACCCTCCGTGGAAACTGGAGCAGCAGATGAACAACGTGCTGCCGTGGCTGCACAAACATCTGGTACCCGCCGGAACCGGCCACACCAAAGTCAGCTGGATTGTGCCTGAGTAAGAACTGAAAGCGTGGGACGAAGAAATTCGTCCCACGCTGCCCTCACTGGTCAGAAACGAAATACCGAAAAGTCATGCGCCATCTCGGTTTCCGGGAAGATTGCCCGGCACTCCGCCACTAAACGTTCCGTATCTTCCCGAAGATAACGCGAGCTGAGATGCGTCACTATCAGCTTTTTCGCCCCCGCCTGTTTCGCCACCGTGGCTGCCTGCACGGTTGAAGAGTGTCCCCGGCCATTGGCCTTTTCTTCCAGAGCCACTTCCAGCGTGGCCTCATGCACCATCACATCCGCACCGGCAGCCAGCTCAAGCGCGGCAGGCGTCGGGCTGGTATCGCCAAATATAGCCAGCGTCAGCCCTGGCACCGACGGGCCGAGGTAGTGACGGCCATCGACAACCTGACCATCTTCCATCGTCACCGTTTTCCCCAGCTTGAGCTGCTGGAACAGATGGCCCGGCTTGATCCCGTCGGCCAGCAGGCTTTCAGCATCCAGCGTTCCCGGCTTATCCTGTTCTTCTATCCGGTAGCCATAACATTCAACAGGGTGCGTCAGCGGGTAAGCCGTCACGCGAAAATGCTCATCGTCAAAGACTTCTCCGGCAGTGATTTCGACAATCTCCAGCGGGAAAGTCAGCCACGAACCACTCAGGCTGAGCGCAGTTTCCACAAAGGTCTTAATCCCCTTTGGCCCATACAGCGTGATGGGATCTTTGATGCCGTTCATCGAGCGGCTGGTCAGCAAACCTGGCAGGCCAAATACGTGATCGCCATGCAGGTGGGTGATAAAAATTTTCTCCAGCCTGGCGATCTTTACCGGGCTACGCAGCATCTGATGCTGGGTGCCCTCACCGCAGTCAAACAGCCAGCAACAACTGCGCGCTCCCTGCAAATTCAATGCGATACTGGTGACATTACGCAGGCGGCTGGGCGTTCCCCCGCCGGTTCCTAAAAATAGCAGTTCCATCCGGCCTCTCTCTGCCAGTTGATAAGCGAAAACAGCGATCGCAGTCGCAGTAAATCCTAATTATTACCGATTTCGGCGTGCCTGCCCTATCACAATCATAGACGCAAACTTTGCGGCATTCGGTCGAGTGGCGTTACACTCTATGCCAATTAACTTCACTGACTTATGGAACCCTCTCGATGACCAGACATTATGACTACCTCGCCATCGGTGGCGGCAGCGGCGGCATTGCCTCAATTAACCGCGCGGCCATGTACGGACAAAAATGCGCGCTGATCGAAGCAAAAGATCTGGGCGGCACCTGCGTGAACGTCGGATGTGTGCCGAAAAAAGTGATGTGGCATGCAGCGCAGATCGCCGAAGCGATCCACCAGTACGGTCCTGACTATGGCTTCAACACGATGGTGAACAGCTTCGATTGGGCTACGCTGGTTAAAAACCGCAGCGCTTATATCGATCGCATCCATACCTCTTACGATAACGTCCTGGGTAAAAACAAAGTTGACGTGATCAAAGGCTACGCCCGCTTTGTGGACGCCCACACTGTGGAAGTGAACGGTGAGAAAATTACCGCTGACCATATCCTGATTGCTACCGGTGGCCGTCCAACCCATCCGTCCGTGCCTGGCGCGGAATACGGTATCGATTCTGACGGCTTCTTTGAGCTGGATGCCCTGCCAAAACGCACTGCCGTTGTCGGTGCGGGTTACATTGCCGTTGAAATTGCTGGCGTGGTCAACGCACTGGGCTCTGAAACGCATCTGTTCGTGCGTAAACATGCGCCGCTGCGTACTTTCGATCCGCTGATCGTGGAAACGCTGGTTGAAGTGATGAATGCCGAAGGACCGACGCTGCACACTGAATCCATCCCGAAAGCGGTGATCAAAAATGCGGACGGCAGCCTGACTCTGCAGCTGGAAAACAGCAAAGAGCAGACCGTGGATTGTCTGGTGTGGGCAATTGGGCGCGAACCAATGACCGACAACCTGAACCTGGACGTTACCGGCGTGAAGCTGAACGAAAAGGGCTATATCAGCGTCGATAAATACCAGAACACCAATGTTTCCGGCATCTATGCGGTCGGTGATAACACCGGGGCTGTTGAGCTGACTCCGGTGGCTGTTGCAGCGGGTCGCCGTCTGTCTGAGCGCCTGTTTAACAATAAGCCGGAAGAGCATCTGGATTACAGCAACGTGCCGACCGTGGTGTTCAGCCACCCGCCAATCGGCACCGTGGGCCTGAGCGAGCCGGAAGCGCGTGAGAAGTACGGCGATGACGAAGTGAAAGTATATAAATCCGCCTTCACCGCCATGTATACCGCCGTCACTCAGCACCGGCAGCCATGCCGCATGAAGCTGGTCTGCGTTGGTAAAGAAGAGAAGATCGTCGGTATTCACGGCATCGGCTACGGCATGGACGAAATGCTGCAGGGCTTCGCCGTGGCGCTGAAAATGGGCGCAACCAAGAAAGACTTCGATAACACCGTTGCTATCCATCCAACCGGTTCGGAAGAATTTGTGACCATGCGCTAATCAGCGCCTGTTCACGGGCATTTTTCCCACCCGTCGTAAAGAAGCTCCGCCCGGAGCTTCTTTTTTTATCAAAAAATCTCTCCTGTACTATATCCCTATCAAAGCAAGGCCTTTCACCTTGCCCTAATCTTTACTCCGTGAGCCATAGTGCGCCCGTCAGGAAATATTTTCGTGCCTTAATGAAAGGTAATGACTATTAAATCCGTAGGTCTTTACAGATAGGACTTATCATGAAAGGCGACTATCGTAATAAAAAATCAGCACCTCAGAAAACGGAGTCAAGCAATGAGCACACCAACCGATTCACACGATACCTTAGTTGCCGGAAATTGCCCCTTCCATCAGGGCAAGCAGGATCAGCATGCCGGTGGGGGCACGACCAGCCGTGACTGGTGGCCAAATCAGCTGCGCGTTGACCTTTTAAACCAGCATTCGAACCGTTCTAACCCTCTCTCTCCTGATTTTAACTACCGTAAAGAATTCAGCAAGTTAGATTATTACGCTCTGAAAGGCGACCTTAAAACGGTTCTCACCGACTCTAAACCGTGGTGGCCTGCCGACTGGGGCAGCTATATCGGTTTGTTCATTCGTATGGCATGGCACAGTGCTGGCACCTATCGCGCTGCCGATGGCCGTGGCGGATCGGGACGCGGTCAGCAGCGCTTTGCGCCATTAAACTCCTGGCCTGATAACGTCAGCCTGGATAAAGCTCGCCGCCTGCTGTGGCCGGTGAAACAGAAGTATGGTCAGAAAATTTCCTGGGCCGACCTGATTATCCTGGCGGGTAATGTTGCTCTGGAGAACGCCGGATTCCGCACCTTTGGCTTCGGTGCCGGACGTGAGGACGTCTGGGAACCGGATATGGACGTGGACTGGGGCAATGAGAAAAAGTGGCTTGAGCACCGTCATCCTGAGTCGCTGGCACATTCACCGCTGGGCGCTACCGAAATGGGCCTGATCTATGTCAACCCGGAAGGGCCAGACCACAGCGGCGATCCTGCCTCAGCGGCCCCGGCGATCCGCGCCACCTTCGGCAATATGGGGATGGACGATGAAGAGATTGTGGCTCTGATTGCCGGTGGCCACACTCTGGGGAAAACCCACGGCGCGGCTCCTGCCAGCCATGTCGGCGTCGATCCGGAAACCGCGCCAATTGAAGCACAGGGCCTTGGCTGGGCAAGCACCCATGGCAGCGGCGCAGGGGCAGATGCCATCACCTCCGGTCTGGAAGTGGCCTGGACGCAGACGCCGACCCAGTGGAGTAACTACTTCTTCGAGAACCTGTTCAAATATGAATGGACCCAGACCCGAAGCCCGGCTGGCGCCATTCAGTTTGAAGCCTCGGACGCGCCGGAGATCATTCCGGACCCGTTCGATACCACCAGGAAGCGTAAGCCCACCATGCTGGTGACCGACCTGACGCTGCGTTTCGATCCGGAATTCGAGAAGATTTCACGCCGCTTCCTTAACGATCCGCAGGCCTTTAACGAAGCCTTCGCCCGTGCCTGGTACAAGCTGACGCACAGGGACATGGGACCGTTAGCCCGCTATATCGGCCCGGAAGTGCCTAAAGAAGCGCTGCTGTGGCAGGATCCGCTGCCGCAGGCTATCCATCAGCCTGGGGCCTCAGAGATTGAAAACCTGAAGGCGGAAATCGCACAGTCTGGCCTGTCGGTCAGCGAACTGGTTTCAGTGGCCTGGGCTTCTGCCTCTACTTTCCGCGGTGGCGATAAGCGTGGTGGTGCGAATGGTGCCCGTCTGGCGCTTGCTCCACAGCGTGACTGGCCGGTGAACGCCAGTCTGTCTCATGCCCTGTCCGTGCTGGAGAGCATCCAGCAGGCTTCCGGCAAAGCCTCGCTGGCTGACGTTATTGTGCTGGCTGGCGTGGTCGGTGTTGAGAAGGCTGCTCAGGCTGCAGGCGTGAATATCCGCGTGCCTTTCACGACCGGACGAGTGGATGCCCGTCAGGATCAGACCGATGTTGAAGCCTTTGAGCTGCTTAACCCGGCGGCAGATGGTTTCCGCAACTATCGCCGCGTGCGCAATGGTGCTTCTACGGAAGAACTGCTGATCGACAAGGCGCAGCAGCTTACGCTGACGGTGCCAGAGCTGACGGCACTGGTAGGTGGCCTGCGAGTGCTCGACACGAACTTCGACGGCAGCCAGCACGGTGTCTTCACCCAGCGCACTGATGCACTCAGCAATGACTTCTTCGTTAACCTGCTGGACATGGGCACCGAGTGGAAAGCTACTGACGGCACTGCCGAGCTGTTTGAAGGGCGTGACCGCCTGAGCGGTGAGGTGAAGTTCACCGCAACCCGTGCTGACCTGGTATTCGGTTCCAATGCGATATTGCGTTCCGTGGCGGAGGTTTACGCCAGCAGCGATGCGAAAGAGAAATTTGTCACTGACTTTGTGGCAGCATGGAGCAAGGTGATGGATCTGGATCGTTTCGATCTGCAGTAAGCCCAACTCACTAAAGCCAGCGTCAGCTGGCTTTAGTGGGCTATAAGCGCACGGAATTATTTCCCGAACTGTATCCACAGCAGTGCCACCACGGCCACACTGGTCAGAAAAAGCAGAGCATCGCGAAAATCGATGCGGTTTTTCCGCATCGTCCGGGACAGGAATGCATTTTTATCTTCCTGTAACTGCAGAGAGAGATTCATCTTTTCCTCGTTCTCTTCCAGTGCATTACGCAGAGCTTCCTGCTGCTGCTGGCCACTCTTTGCCGCCTGTTCAAGATGGCTGACCTGCAGACGTAAAGCGGCAACCTCTTCCTCTACCAGCCTGTTTTTTTCCCCGAGCCGTTCAGTGAACTCTTCAAGGTCGGCCTGTTGTTCTGCAAGCCGGGAACGATCTCTTTTCTCAGCAGAAATCCGGTCGCCAAGACGTTCCAGATTTTCAGCCTGTTCTTCCAGTTGCAGAGCTTGCTGTTCCACCCGCTCAGCTTGTTCAAGCTTTTCCTCTACCTGCTCCTTAAGGTGACCAAGGATCAGGGAAAGGTTACCCCGAATGTTCAAATCGAGGACGGTGTCATTCGAACTCAGCTCTTCGATTTTATCCACCAGCGCGCCGTGGAAACCTTTCAGCGCCTGATTTTTCTGCGACTGAATCTGCAGTAAGCACTGCACGACTTCCTGAGTGATCCGCAGACTGCCGCCTAAACCGGCAATCATCTGGGCCAGATCCTTATCATTCTGAGTGGTCAGTGCTCCTGTCCAGCGGCTGATAAATCCCCGTTCATTAAACGCCTGGGCTTCGTCTTTGATCCTTTTACTTTGCTCTAACTCCGTTTTTAGCTGGGTGAGTAACGAGGTGATATTTTCCCGAAATTGGGCAACAGATTGGCGATCGTCTCTTGTGAGTGCTGGCACAGAAGAAGTCACACTAGTTTCCTTTTAAAACGGCGATTTCATCAGCCAGTGAAAAGCGGGTCAGTTTTATGACATTATTGTTCAACTCCTGCGTCATGCTTTCCATTTCGACAATAAGCCCGGACGACGTTCTGACGTAATCGTTCAGCTCCGTAACCAGTTTCTCATTGGCTTCAAAATTATTGACCAACTCCGTATAAGCCTCCCGCCCGGCAGCGGCAAAGCGAGGTTCGCTGTTAACGATAAGGGAAACTATGCCCGGAACAATGGCGGAGAGATAATAGCTGGTGACGCCAAACCCGACAGCGCAAACCGTGGCGGAGATATAAGGTGCGAATGGCGCAAGAGGTGCAAATAATCCTGTCAGCCCGGACTCGATAAAAGGCTCCAAAGCATCCCAGAAGATAAGCGCTCCGCTGGTGATAATGACTTCGGAGATTTTATCCGTCATCTCCTGGCGGGACAGGCTTTCCGATCCTCTTATCAGGGCAACGGCCGACAGCCCTAATTCATAGATATTTTTCGCCAGCTGATAAATTTTACCGATGGTCTGACTTAATGCATTCAGTACAAACTCAAATATCCCCTTCAGCAATGACAGCGGGGCTTCAATCAATTGTCTGATAATCTGCCAGACTTTGTTGAAAAAGCGCTTAAGCCTGATTTTAAGCTGTGCCTTACAGGTGATAAACAGATCCACCATTTCATCTTTTAATGCTTTGATCATCGTGGTGGTCAGCCGCTCAAAAACGTCCCAGCCAACATTGTACGCAGCTTCTTTAGCCGCGCCGGCTGCCAGTGTCCCGGCACTCTTCAGGGCGTCTTTCATTTTTTGGGCTTCAATATTCGATCTTTTGCCCTGTTCATATTTGAGTTCCTCCCGGCTGTTGACCGGTGGAAGCTCAGTTTTCAAAATATGAGCTTCCACTGCTGCAGCGGTTTCCACCGAGTCCAGGCTGATAAATTTTACCGTGCAACCTTCCTCAAACTCAGTGGCCAGCTTATAAGGCTCTCCTTTCCGCTCACCTTGTTTATGCTCATTGAGGTGCCCCGCCAGCCAGCGGGTTTTTATTTTCCCGGCATCCCCAATGTATTGGGCCTGACCGTCTTTATTGAAAACGACATAAACACCCGGCGAGTCAGGAACGTCACTTAACCCCACTGCCACACCATTTTTGACCGTAAATTCACCGTCGAATTTCATGGTGGCAAGAGAGGAAAGGCCATGGCTGAAGGTTTTCACAATCAACTCTTTCCAGCCCGCTCCCCGGTTGGCAACATCCAGCACGCTTTGTGCCGATGTGGCCGCCAGAGTATCTTTAACTTTGATATCGCCCTTTGGATTTTTAGCTCCGGGCTGAGAGTTATTTTTATTTCGGTATCCGGCAACCAGTTTTCGCGTAACGTTATCGACGGTTTTATCAATAATAGTATTCGCCAGTGGATCCAGGCTCCGCAGCTGCGGGTACTCTTCCTGCATGATGTGGCTCATGGTCGTTGATTCTCCCTGAACTGGAAATTCTCAGGGTTATCGGCAATTTCTGGCAAATACTTAGCTTATAACTATCTCTTAAAACAGACGGAAACAGACAACCTGATTATTCTGTGCGGCCTAATCGGGAGTAGTACTGCCCGATGCCCCCCAGAATGGCATCACTGATCTTCTGTGGAAAACCCTCAGGCAATGCAGCACGAACCTGCTCCAGTACGGCAGGTGTTTTTTCGTAGAATTCTGTCATTATCGACTGCATTTCCTTCTCATCAAAGCCGCAGTTTTTTGCCGTTGCCAGAAAATGCCGTGGGAAAATCCGTAACCAGTCATCCTTTTTCCCCTTTTCAGTAGAAGACAGAGCCATGGCTAATTTAATATCCTGCTTTGCCAGCCCCTGGCCACCCACCATCGGATAGCAGGAAAGAATGTCATACAGTGGGGTCAGGCGGTACCCGCCGCCCGGCAAAATAAACAGAGAAAAATTTTTGGCGTGACCATCGCTGGCGGCCAGCAACCAGAAAAAGACCTGGGTTCGCATAAAGTGTTCACGATCCTGCTTTGCAGTGTCGGATCCCAACAAAATATTCATGATGCTGACGATACCCGGCCCGCCATCGCCTTCATATTTTTTGCTCGGAGCAAGACCCAGGGTCTGGCAAAAATCTTCCTGTGGCAGCCTGACAATCCACGATCCATCGCTGGCCAGACGTCTGTCGAATCGTTCAACTGCCAGCGCTTTCACCTCTCCGGTAAAGATCATTTCACTGCGGGCCACTTCCAGACCATACGCCTGCGCCAGCTGCATACACAGCCATTCATTCTCCACGCTGTCGGTCAGATCCAGCTTATAATCATGACCTTGCAACGAACCTATTGGCAGTTTAAAGATGTGGGTTGTGGGGGTCACCCCAAGAGGGATCGCCCAGCTCTCTTCGTGATACAGCAGTGCGGTTTTTTCCTGCGCTCCGGCGATGGAAATCCGAAATTCGCCTTCTGGCTGTTGCCCCATAGTGGGAGCTACCTGATAACTTTTTAACGTTGCGCTCAGCTCTGCGGCATTCAGCGGCTGCCCGTTGATCACCCTGATCTCCGGCAGGATCTCCCCTTCCGGCAACAGCAACAGCGCCCCTACGCAATCCCGGCCAATTTCATAGAGTAAATCAAAAGGTTGTAAGGACTCCGCATGATACTTAGCCGCGATCCTTTCACGAATGCTGCGGTTGTCAGGCAGGAGATTATCGAAAAAATTAAAAACTTCAGCGCCTTCATATTTTTCTCTGCGCAGCGGTAGCGAGAGAGAGAGCGGTCGCGCTCCTTCAAGGGCCAGCCAGTCAGGATGATACACGAAGGTATTCCCGCCGTTATTCTGCTGAATCAGAGAACCGGTCAGATAACCATTCATATAGACGGAGAGGCTTTTCATTACCACTCCTCTTTCCATTCTTCTGCTCTGTTGCGCTCATTTTTATGTTCAATATGCAGCTCAAGGTTCATCGCCGAAAGAATCTTAAACAGCGTTTCAATTTTGGTGGTGTCTGGATTCAGCTCGAATTTTGAGAGAGTATCCTGGCGGATCCCGACATGGCTTGCCACGCTGCTCTGACTAATCTTCTGCGATTTTCTCAGGTCTTTCAGATAGATCGAAAGTTGTCTCGGGGATGTAATTTTCATTAATACGCTCCGGCATCTGGTCATGGAGTAGCCAGCCTGCTGTTAATTTACCGGCTATAGCAGGTAAAATCAATTTTAACGGCTGTAGCGGGTAAAAACAGGTTTACCTGCCCGAGCGTGTAAAATTGGTTATACCTGTCAAAGCAGGTAAAAAGGATGCGGGAAAAGGGGGTGAGAGGCAAAACGAGGCCCAATCCAGAGAACTGAGCATCGTTTTTTATAGAGGAATAAAGGCAGGGCTAAAACGGTCAGACCTGAGTCATGCCGCCATCAATGCACAACTCGGCTCCGGCGATATAGCTGCTCTCATCGGAGGCCAGGAACAGCGCTGCAGAAGCGATCTCTTCCGGTTTACCCAGACGCCCCAGCGGGATCAGGTCGGTCATCGCTTTCCTGAATTCGTCCGAGGCGCCGTCAAACATCGGCGTGTCGACCGGGCCAGGACTCAGTGTGTTAACCCGGATGCCTTTGCCGGCCAGCTCTCTGGTCCAGGTGCGCGACAGGGAGCGGGTAGCAGCCTTGGAGGCTGCATAAACGCCGTAGCCTTCCACGCCAACCGATCCGGCAATCGAGCCGATCAGCACAATGGCTCCCCCTTTCTCCATCAGCGGCAATGCGCCCTGTACGGTAAACAGCGTTCCCCTGGCATTCAGGTCGAAGATTTTATCGAAATGCTCAGGGGTGACGCTGTCCAGCGCGGAATGCTCGGAATAGCCGGCACTGGTGACCAGAATATCGATCTTGCCCTTCTGCGCTTTAACCGTTTCAAACAGCTTCAGAAGATCGGCTGAATCGGTGACATCTCCCTGAACAACCTCAATGCTTTCACCCAGTTGCGTGGCGACTTTGTCGAGTTCGGCCTGGCGTCGCCCGGTGATAAAAACAAAGGCTCCTTCTTGTATAAAACGCTCTGCAATGGCGAAGCCAATCCCACTGTTACCGCCGGTGATCACCGCGGTCTTACCTTTCAGTTTCTGCATCAGGAACCCTTTTTTCTCTGGCTGAAGTTGAATCATCAAGATATACACAGGGAAACCCGATGACCCACTCCGTCGAGGCCATACTGGCCAACATTAACGCCACGCGACCAATGCTGGAGCAGATCGCCAACAAGTGGTCGGTGCTTATCCTCACCGTGATTTGCGAGAAACCATCGCGATTTAATGCGATCAAAAAAAGGCTCGATCCGATCACTCATAAGGCACTGACTGAAGCTTTGCGACGGCTGGAAAGGAATGGCCTGGTGACACGGCACGTTATCGCCTCTTCTCCGGTAGCAGTGGAATACGCCATCACGCCGCTGGGACATTCGTTACGGCAGCCTTTTGAAGCTTTGATTCACTGGGCACAGCAGGAGAGCGGCAAGATGGAACAGGCTCAGGCGGCCTATGATCAGCGGCCAGATATTTAGCCCGCTGGCAGGTGGTCTTCCACATATAAATAGCCAATGCCCAGGATCTGGCTGGCGCGCGACAGTTGACCAAAGTGAATATTGGTGGCTTTGCTCTTCAGGCTGTCCTGCTGATCGAAAGGATTAAAAGCAATCTGGTGGATCACGGTGTCACGCCAGGTTTCACCAAAGCCACAACTGCGGCCATAAAACCAGATTTGGTTAATATTGATAATATTTAGCAGGTTATAGAGACTTATCCCCACAGCGGTAGCCGCCTGATTAACCCACTCCTGTACCCAGCGATCTCCCGAACGCCATGCCTGTAGCAACTGCGTGGTGATGGGGGCTGGCTTGTCTGGCGCACGCAGGTGCGCCTGCTGCTTCAGCGCTGACAGCGAGGCTACCGTTTCCAGACACCCCTGCCGGCCACAGCTACAGCGCGCGCCGTGAGGATTGATAACGGTGTGCCCTATCTGGCCACTACCGTACAGGCTGCCACGAAAAATTAAGCCATTGGTAACGAAAGAAGAGCCGATGCCGTAGTCCACATTGATTACACAAAAATCAGCCTGATGACTGCTGCTCAGCCATTTTTCGGCGAGCGCCAGCATGACGCAGTCATTATCCACACGAACCTGAACCCCCAGCTTCTCCTCCAGCAAAAACTTCAGTTCGACCGGTTTTTTCCATGCGGCCTGCGGCATATGTTGCGAAACACCGGTAACAGGATCGACCTGACCATGTACCGCCAGGGCCAGCTTAATAGTGCGTGATGGCCAGCATTTGCGGTACTGCTGCCAGACCGCTTCAATCTCGGTCAGCAACGCTTCCGGCGAGGCGACGTTAATCGCCCGGTGTTGATAGTCATCCTGCGCCACCAGTTGGGCATCGGCGAGAATACTTTCAATCCGGGTCGGGGTGATGTTCATACACAGAGTCCAGTCACCGGCTTCAGGTAACTGATAACTACCGCTATGTCGCCCTCTGTTACTGAGCCGCAGGCCAGAGTGCCAGATGCGTCCTTCATCCATCAACTCCTGTAGAATTTTGCCCGCAGCCGGAATAGAAAGTCCGCTGAGCTGCGCCATTCTGGACTGACTCAGGCGCTTATGACGCCATAACAGACGCATAAATAGCTGTTTGTTCCAGTAACGTATCTGCTGATTGTTAAGGCCGCTGGTAAACATCCGTCCCTCTCCCCTGCAGGAAATAAAGCAGCATGAACGCCCGGTTTCACGCTGACAAGGCGCAATCGTAGTTTACTAAACTCTGTTAACTATGTTCTGTGAGCCGCACTCGATCCCTTATTTCCTGTTTCTTTTAGAGTTCAGCCTGTATCAGTAAACGGGACGAGGACACCGAACCATGCATTTTACGCTTCGCGAACCACAGCGCCTGGCCGCAGAACTGTCAGCTACCTGCGTGCCTGAAAATATGCTGGCGATCTGGAGCCTAGGTCAGGCCGGTTACGTGTTGAAAAATGCCCACGGCGATCTGCTGGCTATCGATCCCTATCTGAGTGACGCCATTGAGCGGGAAAATCCGGGAACGGAATTTGTCCGTAATTATCCCCCGGTGCTGGCCCCAACGGACCTGAAAGGTTGTGATGCTGTCCTGATCAGCCATTTCCATGATGACCATATGGACATGGCTACGCTGGCCCCGCTGGCAGAGGCCGTACCGCGTCTGCCGATATGGCTACCCTCGCCCGATGCCATCCCTCTGGCGCAGAGCCATCCCTTTGCGCAGAATGTGCGTCCGGCCATCACCAATGAAACCTTCCAGGTCGGTGCATTTCACATTCAACCTATTGCCGCAGCCCACAGCGAGTATGAAAAAAATGCCGAGGGTCATGATCGCTACCTCGGCTATTTTATCACCACCGATAATATCCGCTTCTGGCACAGTGGAGATACGCTGGTCACTCAGCAACTGCTGGCGCAAATGCAGTCGCTCTCGCCGGATATCGTGGTATTGCCGATCAACGGTGGCGACTACGCGCGTGGTCAGCGCGGCATCCTGCCCAACATGAGCTTTCGGGATGCGGCCGATCTCCACCATACCCTGCGCAGCGATCTGCTGCTGCCTTGCCATTACGATCTTTTCAGCTGTAACAGCGACAATCCTAGCTATTTCGTGGATTACATCATGGCGCGTTATCCGGGGAAGAAATTCCATCTGATGATGCCAGGAGAACGACTGCTGTACCTCAAGGATGCCCAACACCAGTAAAAGCGCCGGTGGCGCGAACACTAACATAACAACATATGGGATAAACCTGCGATGACCACCTCATCTCACCCTACACTTTTACAACGGCTTGGCATTCCGGGGAATCTTGCCTGGGGCTATATCGCCGTACTGATCTTCATGATAGGCGACGGCGTTGAATCCAATTATCTGGCTCCCTACCTGAGCCAGAATGGCTTTACGCTTGATATTGCCGCTACCGTGATCGCCTTCTACGGCATTACGGTGACGCTCGGCTCCTGGCTGGCTGGTTCACTTTCGACGTTATATGGCCCGCGTCGCGTGATGCTGCTGGGGGCAGCTATCTGGATCGTGTTCGAAATCCTGTTTCTCAGTTTCGCTTTACCCAATAAAAGCGTGGTGTTAACCGCACTAACTTACGGCCTGCGGGGGGTCGCCTACCCGATGTTTGCCTATGCCTTCCTGGTGTGGATACAGGCCGCCGCCCCGGCAGAGATGCGAGGGTCAGCAACCGGCTGGTTCTGGCTTGCGTTTACCGGAGGCTTACCCACGCTGGGCTCGCTGGTCGCTATTTTTTCCATCAAGGTGATGGGCGAATATGCCACCTTCTGGCTGTCACTGGTACTGGTGGCGCTGGGAGCAACCATTATGTTCGTTGCGGTGAAAGATCGTACCGGCAATGTCCCTCTGCTGGATGAATCACATCGCCAGCAGAGCACATTACGCACCCTGATGGGCGGTATCGATATCCTGTGGCGGCGTCCGCGTATCGCTGCCGCCGCAGTGGTGCGCATCATTAACACCACGCCTTATTTCGGCTTTTTCATTTTCCTGCCGGGATTTTTTACCGGCATCGGCTTCTCTCAGACCGAATACCTGACGCTGATCACCATCATGGGGCTGGTTGGCATGAGCTTTAACCCGGTGATTGGCAAGCTCAGCGACCGGATCGGCTGGCGACGCGTGCTGACCTTTTTTGGCGGTATTGGTTCGGCGGTTTCCATGCTGCTGATGTACTTCGTTCCGCAGTGGAGTCACGGTAACTTCGCGCTTAGCGTCATCTTTGCCTGCTTGTACGGCATTACATTATGCGGCTATGTTCCTGCTGCGGCGCTGTTCTCCTCGCTGTGCGATACGAAAGACAAAGGCAATGCGATGGCGATTTATTGTTTCTCGGCAGGACTCTCCACCTTCTTTGGCCCTGCGCTGTACGGCATTCTCAATGCGCTGTTTGGAACTGCCGGGGTGATCTGGGTCTACGCTTCGCTGTATCTCGTCAGCGCGCTCTTTTCCTGGTTCTTCCTGCTCAGCCCGCTCGATCCGGGGGAACAAAATAATCCGGCAGCAGCACGAGCCCGGATTCTGGACCCAATGGCTTCGGAATAATGGACTACTCAATGAAAACTTACGATTACATTATTGTTGGCGGCGGAAGCTCAGGCTGTATTGTCGCCTCAAGGCTGGTGCGGGAACAGGGCGCACGTGTGCTGTTACTGGAAGCAGGCAGTGGACGCTACGATCCGGTACTCAAAATGCCAGCGGGTTATATGAAATTCCTCGCCAGCGATGCTTACCTGACCCTGCATCAGACCGAGCCACAGCCGCAACTGAACGGTCGGGGGGTGATTGTGCCGCAGGCCAGAGTGCTGGGGGGAGGTTCAACGGTAAATGCCATGGTCTATATGCGCGGTCATGAACAGGATTACGCTGACTGGAACACTGCCGTTCAGCGCAGCGATATCGACTGGTCGTTTGCCGCGCTGCTGCCTCATTTCAAGGCGACAGAAGATAACGATCACCTGGGTGCCCCTTTCCACGGCGTCGGTGGCCCGATGAAAGTCTCACATCTGGGGCACTTCAGCCCGCTCAGCCGCGCTTATGTGAAAACGATGCAGGCACTGGGGATTGCTTATACGCCGGATTTCAACACCGGCAACCCCTATGGGGTCGGCTTTATGCAACACACTATTGACTGGCAAACCCGCAAACGATGCAGCGTCGTTGATGCATTTATCACGCCGCTAAAAGATGACAGCAGGCTGACTGTCGCAACCGAAGCCAGTGTCAGTGAGGTGCTCTTCGAAGACGATCGGGCCGTGGGGGTGGCATATGTACAGAAAGGCGAGACGAAGCAGGCCCGTGCCGGGCAGGAAGTAATTCTGGCCGCCGGAGCCTATCAGACCCCGAAAATCCTGATGCTTTCTGGTATCGGTCCACAGGAGGAGCTGGCCGCCTGGGATATCCCACTGCGTCACTCTCTGCCCGGCGTGGGGGGAAACTTACAGGATCACTATGAAGTTCCTGTAGTCGCCAGCACTAACGGAGCATTTGGCTACTATGGTCAGGATAAAGGCTGGCCAATGATCAAAGCCGGTTTACAATATTTGTTGTTTAAAAGTGGGCCGGTCACGACTACCGGCGTTGAAACCTGCGCGTTCTTTAACCCGCATGATCTCAGCGCAACGCCCACTATCCAGATGTTCTGTGTGCCTACCATATACCTTGACCGCGATGTGATGGGCACCGACCCCGGCAATGGTGTGACCGTCAACTCACTACTTCTGCGCCCGAAAGCAACGGGGCGCGTCACCTTACGCGATCGTAATCCGCTTTCACTACCGCGGATTGATACGCAGATTTTTGGTCATCCCGATGACCTGTCAACCACCATTTCAGGCCTGCGTTTTGCCCGCAAAGTCATTGCCTCCCAGCCAATCCAGGCAATGGTCGACAGGGAGATCTTCCCCGGAGAAGACATTTCTTCAGACCAGCAGATCGCTGACCATTGCAAACGTATGGTTAAAACCGGCTACCACCCGGTAGGAACCTGCCGCATGGGCCATGACCACGATCCCCTGGCGGTACTTCATGCTGATTTACGCGTTCGCGGCGTGCAGGGTTTACGGGTGGTGGATGCCTCAATGATGCCGAACATTATCAGTGGCAATACCAATGCTGCGGTGATGGCCGTAGCGCATCGTGCAGCCGATCTGATCATGGGCAAAGAGTCATACCATCAGAACATATCATCGCAGGGGATCGTGGCATGAACGAGAAAATTCGCCACCTCCAACAGCGTCTGCGAGAAGAGCAGCTTGACGCCCTGCTGCTGACCCGCCGGGACAATGTCGCGTGGCTGACAGAAGGGGCCAGCTTCTATGTGGTTGACCGCGCCGAAACCGGTGTGGCCAGCCTGCTAATTACCGCAGAAGGGGTTACGCTGATTGCCCCGGAAAATGAGATGTCACGCATTTTAGCCGAGGAACCACTGCCATTTCCGCTGAAAACGATCGCCTATCCGTGGTTTACCACGCTGAATACCGTTCTCGCCAGCCTGCCATTTTCACGCACAGGCAGTGATATACCGCTGGGTAACAGCCGGGAGCTGACAAACATCCGCACAGACTTAAACGCTGCCGAATGCCAGCGCTTTATCAGGCTGGGCAGGGAAGTCGCTACGCTGGTTGAAAAGGTGGCCCGCGGCGTACGGCCGGGAATGAGTGAACAACAGGTCGACGCGCAAATTTATGCCGAATGCCTGCCGCTGGCTATCCGCCCGGTTTGTACCCTGGTCGCCGCCGATGACCGTATTGCAGCCTTTAAGCACCCTGTCCCCGGCCCGGCTCAGATACAGCAACAAATGATGATCACCCTGGGTGCCGAGCGCCATGGGTTAAACATCAGCATTACCCGCATGATCCATCTGGGAGAACCTGCCGCAGACAGCCGCCAGCGCTTGCATACGGTGGCTGAAATTCATGCGGATATGCTGGCTGCATCACGGCCAGAACGTCACTGGCAAACCATCTTTGCCGATATCCAGGCAAGCTACTCGCGTTATGGTTTTCCTGATGAATGGCGTGCGCATCATCAGGGTGGCCCGGCAGGCTATGGGTGCCGGGATTTTATTGTCACCCCCGATACACCGGGCAAACTGACCATCAACAGAGCGCTGGCATGGAATCCGACGTTGCCTGGCGTAAAAAGTGAAGAAACAGTGCTGCTCACGGCAGAGGGGCTGCACTCCCTCACCCATACCGGTAACTGGCCGACAATATCTCTGCAGCGTGGCGACTCCGTGATGAGGTTTGCCGACTGGCTGATAACCAGGCCTTAACCAACAGGAAAATGTATGTCAGAACGATTGAAAGGAAAAACGGCCATCATCACCGGTGCCGCCAGCGGTATCGGCAGTGCTATTGCACAATTGTTTGCCAGGGAGGGGGCCAGACTGGCGTTGATTGATATTAATGCTGATGAGTGCGATTCACTGGCACTCTCACTGGCAGAGGAAACCCGTCAGCACTGTCTCGCTTTACGAGCCGACGTGACTGACGCCGCTCGTCTGCGCGAGTGTGTCAGTGAAACGGAAAACCACCTTGGCCAGCCCGACATTCTGATTAACTGCGCAGGAATTAATGTGTTCCGCGACCCACTGAGCCTCAGTGAAGAAGACTGGCAGCGCTGCCTGTCAGTAAATCTCCAGGGGCCGCTCAATGGTATCCGGGCTGTGCTGCCAGGGATGCTGGCACGTCGGTATGGCAATATTGTTAATATTGCCTCGGTGCATGGCCACAAGATTATTCCCGGAAGTTTCCCTTATCCGGTGGCCAAGCATGGCCTGATTGGTTTAACCCGTTCATTAGGCGTGGAGTACGCCAGCCAGGGAATACGCATCAACAGCGTTTCGCCGGGGCTGATACTGACTCCTGCGGCTGAAGCATGGCTTAACAGCAGACCGGAACCGGACGCTGAACGCCAGCGCCAGCAGGATCTGCTGCCCTGTAAGCGTATTGGTGAACCGATAGAAGTGGCTTATACAGCCCTGTTCCTGGCGTCGGATGAAGCGCGGTTTATAAATGCGGCGGACATTGTGATGGATGGCGGCCGTAGCCAGATTTATCATGATTAGGCGGCGTCCCTGGTGAATATGCCGCAACCGGCTTCAAAGCCGCCGGGGTGCTGTTATTTATCCTGCGGCCTCAGCGAAATTTCGCCACCCACCCAGGATTTAACGATGCCGTCCTGTTCCAGCAATAAGCCGCCCTGCTGGTCGATGCCTCGGGCAATGCCGGGGATTTCCCGGTCGCCAATCAGCAGTTTTACCGGGCGGTTGATAAAGTTATCCAGCTCACCCCAGCGATCGATAAATGGTGCCAGGCCTTCACGCTCGAACAGCTCCAGAGACTCGCGCATTTTATTGACCAGGCTGGCTGCCAGAGTGTTACGATCGATTTTAACGCCCGCTTCCTGCAGGTTGATCCAGCCCTGATTAACGATAGCGGTATCCGGCGAGTTCATTGCCAGGTTGATGCCCGTACCCATGACAATTTGCGCAGCATCGCCAGTTTTACCGGTCAATTCCACCAGGATACCGGCGAGTTTGCGATCGTTAAGGTAGAGATCGTTCGGCCATTTTACCCGCACATCACTCGCACCCAGCGCCTGCAGGACTTCAGCAGTCACGATACCAATCACCAAACTTAGGCCCATAGCGGCTACCGGGCCCTGCTCAAGGCGCCAGTACATGGAGAGATAAAGGTTAGAGCCGAATGGTGAGAACCACTGTCTGCCACGCCGCCCTCTTCCTGCCTGCTGATATTCCGCCACGCAGGCATCGCCGGACTGTAACTCATCCATTCTTTCCAGCAGATACTGGTTGGTGGAATCGATCACCGGGATCACCGCCAGGCGACCATGATCGAGCTGGGAGACGATAGTTTCTTCATTCAGCAACTGAATCGGTGCGGGGAGGCTGTAACCCTTGCCGGTGACGGTGAACACATCAATGCCCCAGTCTTTCAGGGTCTGGATATGTTTGTTGATAGCCGCGCGGCTCATGCCCAGCTGTTCGCCAAGCTGTTCGCCGGAATGAAATTCGCCATCGGCGAGAAGGCCGATCAGCGTTAAGGGGACGGTATTTGCTTTCATGCAATCACTCCGACGGCATCCTTTTCGCCGCGGGCGCCGATAAACCGCACCTCAGGCTCGAGCCAGACGTTAAATTTGCTGCCCACGCGCTGGCGCACTTCATGCGCTAACGCCACGATATCGCTGCCAGTGGCCTGATTCTGATTGATCAGCACCAGCGCCTGCTGGCGATGTACGGCTGCCCCGCCCACGCTGAACCCTTTCAGATCGCAGCGATCGATTAACCAGCCAGCCGCCAGTTTGACTTTACCGTCAGCCTGAGGATAGAGTGGAGCATCAGGATAATTTTCCCGCAGAGACTGCGCCAGTTCGGCGTTAACTACCGGATTTTTGAAGAAGCTCCCGGCATTTCCGGTGACTTTGGGATCGGGCAATTTACTGCTGCGCATCTGGCAGACGGAGTCGAAAATTTGCTGCGGCGAGACGGTGGCGGGATCTAATTTGATCAGATCGCCATAGGTCATTACCGGCAGCCACTGCTTTTTCAGCAGCAGCCCAACAGCCACAATGGCATAGCCTGCCTGATACTGATGTTTGAAGATGCTGTCGCGATAGCCAAACTGGCACTGCTCTGCAGATAAACGCTGCGTTTCACCACTGGCAAGATCCAGTACATCGACATATTCACAGACGTTTTTCAGCTCAACGCCGTAAGCGCCGATGTTCTGAATCGGGGCTGAACCGACGCAGCCAGGGATCATCGCCAGATTCTCCAGGCCAGAGAAGCCGTTTTTTAGCGTGTACTGCACCAGCCTGTGCCAGTTTTCACCGGCTCCAACATGCAGATGCCAGGCGCTTTCACTCTCTTCCACCCTGATACCTTTCAGGTGGTTAACAATTACCGTGCCCTGAAAATCCTCCAGAAACAGGATATTGCTTCCTTCGCCAAGCAAAAGAACAGGCTGCTGCTGGCTGTTCTGCCAGGCGGCGGTCAGTTCAGCGACGGTTTCCACCACCACAATTTGCTCTGCGCTGGCATCAAGATTGAAAGTATTGAAAGGTTTTAAAGAGTGGAGCTGGCTGGACATGATACGGCCTTAACGAATTCAACTGCCGGTAGTTTACCCGATTGGATGGGGGTGAGGGCTTCTTTTTTTACTTTGTCAGAGAGTAACCACCTGGATACAGACAAAACAAAAAGGCCACCCGCAGGGGTGGCCTTTCTGTTTTATTTGATGCCTGGCAGTTCCCTACTCTCGCATGGGGAGACCCCACACTACCATCGGCGC